>NZMV01000035.1 GCA_002694645.1 Crocinitomicaceae bacterium
TGAGTATATTATTTTTCTTAAAACTGATAGTCTGTGAGGTATCTAAATCTGTAAAGTTAATTGTATCCCTTTTTCTGATTTTAAATTTTCTTCTTTCAATTGAATTTTTTGCGTATTGTTTACACGAGTAACCTATTTCTACGTAGTTCTTTTTGGCTTCTTTTGCTTTTTTAATTATTTCCAGTGCTTTGTTTTTGGTGTTTGAAACTATCTCTATTTCAATTAGATTTTTTGAGTTTTCATGTAGTATCACATTGATTTCTTGAGGAGAATCATGTAAAATAATTTTTTTCTCAACAGACTCATAACCTATGAAACTGTATACTATAGTGTATTCACCGCTTTTTAACTCTAAGAAATATTCTCCGAAGGCATTTGAACTTACCCCGTATGTAGAGTTTTTAATGTAAACAGAAGCAAATGGTAACGGTTCACCTAAATTATCTTTAATAACGCCATTTATATGATTAGCAAAAAAATGTTGAATTTGACATATCAATAAAACAGTAAAAATTAGTTTGATTTGTATGTTGATTTTCAGATTCAAATTCGCAAGATTAGGAGTAAAATAACTGAACTTTGAAAGTTTTTAATCAAATTTGTAAAAAAACAGATCATGTCTACACATAAAGATATAAAAAGAGTTACAACCCATGTGCTTTCAGAGATGAAGCGTAATGGTGAAAAAATATCCATGCTTACTGCTTATGATTATTCTATGGCAAAAATTGTTGATGAAGCTGGTATGGATGTTATTCTTGTAGGGGATTCTGCATCTAATGTTATGGCTGGTCATGAAACTACCCTGCCTATTACGTTAGATCAAATGATTTATCATGCATCATCAGTTATCAGAGCAATTAACCGCTCATTAGTAGTGGTTGATCTTCCTTTTGGTCACTATCAGGGCGATTCAAAAGAAGCACTCAGGTCTTCAATAAGGATTATGAAAGAAGCTGAAGCTCATGCTGTGAAATTAGAAGGTGGTAAAGAGGTTATAGAATCCATACAACGAATTCTAACAGCTGGAATTCCTGTAATGGGACATCTTGGCTTAACTCCGCAGTCAATTTATAAATTTGGAACTTACACCGTCAGAGCAAAAGATGAAGAGGAAGCTAAAACTCTAATTAAAGATGCTAAACTACTTCAAGAAGTAGGTTGTTTTGCATTGGTGTTAGAAAAAGTGCCTGCTAGTCTTGCTGAAAAGGTAGCTAAATCCATTGATATTCCAGTTATNGGNATTGGCGCTGGNGGTGGAGTAGATGGTCAAGTGCTGGTATTGCATGACATGCTAGGAATTACACAAGAGTTTTCGCCTCGTTTTTTGAGGAGATATCATGATTTACATCAAGAAATATTAAAGGCTTGTGAGCATTATATTAAGGATGTTAAATCTTCGGATTTCCCCAATCAAAATGAACAATATTAAATGGCTTTAATAGTTTTATATGAAGANAATCATCTAATTGCGGTAAAAAAAAATGCTGGAGATATTGTACAGTCTGATAAAACAGGTGACAAAACGTTAGCTGANGAAGTAAAGTCATATATAAAAAGAAAATACAAAAAACCAGGTGAGGTATTTTTAGGTATTATTCACCGATTAGATAGGCCTGTTGGAGGAGTGGTTGTGTTTGCTAGAACTTCAAAAGCGTTGTCCAGAATGAATAGTTTATTTAGAGAAAAAAAAATGGCTAAAACATATTGGGCTATTGTGGAGGAAAAACCTCCTTATGAAAATGGAGAATTAGTCAGCTGGTTAAAGAAAAATCAAGAAAAAAACAGATCAAGGGCATATGACGTTGAAGTTAAAGAGAGTAAAAAAGCAGAGCTAACCTATCGGCTTTTGGGAAGGAGCAGACACTATTATTATTTGGAAATTCAACCAAAAACNGGNAGGCATCACCAAATTAGAATTCAATTAGCACACTTAGGTTGCAAAATTAAAGGGGATGTGAAATATGGAGCAAAAAGGACAAACAAAGATGGAAGTATTCATTTATTTGCNAGATCCTTGTCATTCACACATCCAGTTAAAAAAGAAAAAATCATTATNAGAGCAAATCCACCCATAGATCCATTATGGAATGAGATGATGAATTTGGAGAATGCAATTTAATCCAAACTTGCTATAAAGCTGATTTCAATATTTACATCTTTAGGTAATCTTGCTACTTCAACAGTCTCTCTAGCTGGGAAAGGTGGTTCAAAATAATCAGCATATAGCTTATTAACGGCTTCAAAGTCGTTCATATTTTTCAGGAATATAGAACATTTTAGAATNTGATTTCTTTTTATGTTAGCGGATTCAAGTAAAGAATCTATATTGGCAAGAATTTGTTTTAATTCCTTCTTCACATCATTTTTTATGAGCTCACCATTTTTAGGATTTATAGCTATTTGACCGCTTGCATACATCACATTATTGTGAATCACAGCTTGACTGTAAGGACCTACTGGTGCAGGTGCGTTTTTGATATTTATACTTTCTTTCATAATTTAAGGGATGTTGTTGTCATACCAAGTTCTTCTTCTCTGAAGTTTTAAGTCTTGTAATAAGGCAGATTTTACGTTAATATTTATGTTGTAGCTTCTCATAAATCCAAAAGGGATCCAATTAAAGCTCATTTGCCAACAATGTAAATCTCTGGCAATATTGATAGATGTAAAGCTCCATTCCCTCCTTACAAAATCATAGTTAGTCATGTAAGAAACCTTCCAGTTTTTGGTGATGNTAAAATCTCCTCTTAGTCCTACACTTTGCGTAATGTAGTTTGTGTCTAATTCTTCTGTTATAGATCTTGCATAATCAATTTTATAATCAATGCCAACAGTCCAAGGTATATTAAAATCTATGTAAAGGTCACTATTTGCATTTATCATATCCAACTCTTCTTTGCTTCCTTTATCACTTTCATAGGGTTTGTCTTCTTTTTTCTTCGATTTTAAATTTGTNCCTATNGCTAGATTTGCTGATTTTAATGTACCCACTTTATTGTCAAATTCAAATTGATATTGATTGGTTCTTCTTCCATTTATATATCGATAGGGGTCAACTCTTCCTCCAAAACGAATATTTACCTTTTTCCATAAAGTAGTTCTTCCTATGAGTTGAATTTGATCTAGATTGAAAGAATCTTTAATAAGATCATATCCAGAAGAAATAGTGAAATTATCTAATATTTTTGACTTTAAAAACTTATTTTCTCCGGTAGAGTCCTGATGGTTTTTTCGTTTTAGCTCTAAGGCATTAATTAGACTAAATCCAATTCTACCAGACTCAGATGAGCTAATTGTTCCATAAATATTAGATGAAAAAGGAGAGTAACTTGAAGTATTTCCTAGAGAGTCTCNCTGNTAGGACAACCATTCATGTGTNTTTGGTCTGTATGAAAAATTGATATTTGGTGTTATCGTATGCCTGATTTTAGCTTGATGTTTACCGCCAAAAAACTTAGCAAATCGATAAAAACCATAAATTTTAGTGGTAGCTGATGCGCTCACATTATGAGAATATAGTGAGGAGAATTGATTAATGGTATCGTTAATTACTTCATTATTTTGTGCATCCCAACTTTTATTTATTTGATTTAGGTACCAAAGAGATGAAAGTTGATAAGCTGGGTTTATAGTTACATTTTTTCCAAATAATTTAATAGAACTGGATGCGTTTATATTATGTCTCATTCCATTTCGAGCATTGTTTCTGAATCCTTCCATACCCTCTTCTAAGAAGTCAGAAAAAGCATTTTCAGCAATATTAATTTCATTTTTTGTATTTAACTGATAATTAATGTTTGTTTGATTCATGATTTCATGAATGAAATTACGATTTATGGAGCTTTTCCTTAACATTTTAAATGGGTAGAATCGATTGACATTGTAGGATATTTCGGGTAGTGTAAAGGTCATGTTGCCTGTATTTCCGTTTTGACTATGTCTAAGATTAGCATTTAAATTAGAAGAGATTATACCTTTGAATTGTTTACTCCAAGCAATATTTGAGTTGAATGTGTTGGATAGATAATTATTCACTGAAATATTATTGTAGTCATTTCTAAAGTTAGTTGAAGTACCTGCATTGATCAACGCCTTAAATGTACTCCCAGGATTTAACTTTGGATCGTTCTGGTGATTCCATCTCACAAAAAATTCCTTTGAAACAGCATAATCTTCAAACCCTCTTTCTCCTTGTATTACATTTCTGAAGTTTAATTGGAACTGTCCATTGTATTTATATCGAACTTTATATTTGGTTAAATTGCTAAGACCCCAAGAACCTTTACTGTAAATATCACCTGTAATGGCTGTACTAAATTTACCGNTTTTAAATTGGTGATAATACCCACCACCTAGNANNTAAAAACCTAGCCCTTGAGATTCACCATAAGTGGGGATAATTANTCCATTGGAACTCTTATTTTTTTTGTTAGGTAGAAAGGCAAATGGTAGGCCTAAAGGCGTGGGAATGTCNGATACGAACAGATTAACNGGGCCAGACACAATTTTGTCATCAGGTTTTATTATAGCTTTTCTTAACTTAAAATAAAAATGAGGATGATCTAAGTCACATGTGGTATATAGNGCATTTTTGATGTGGATATTCCCATTATTCTGTCTTTTTACTTTCTCTCCATGAATATAGCTTTCACCTTCTTGTAATTTGACCTGGTAGGTAATGCCTTTTTTTGTTTTAAAATTAAATCTAAGCGAATCAGAAGTAGTNGAAGTGCTTCCATCTGAGAGAACAGGAATNCCTATTTTATTATTATTGCTATCAAGACAATATTTGGCAAACACAGTTTTAGTTTCAAAATCAAAGTTTATTAAGCATGCATCTAAAATGATATCNCCATAATCAATATGTGCCTCGTTATAAAGAAAAGTTTTTTTATTTTCNAGATCTATCACTACGGAGTCATTGGCGTAATAATTTATTTTTTCTGTTAATTGGCTTGATTCTTGATCCTTGTTTTGTTGACCTGTAACTAAAATGTTAATTATCAACATATGTAGGAGAATAAGTAGACTCTTTTTTTTGAGGTTAAAATGGAATACCTCTTTAAATTTGATCCTATGTGTTTTTTTCAGAAAAATTGAAGATTGATTATTGCGTAGAAAAACGNAAAAAATGAAATTTAATTATGCAAATATAATGCTCCTTCAAAAAATACGATATATCGTCTTTATCGTTTTATTANTAAATCTCTTTAATATACACTGTCAAACAGGTTTAGGAATCCATACAGTCGTAATTGATCCAGGCCATGGAGGAAAGGATCCGGGTGCAATAGGAGCAAAAAAGAACATGGAAAAAACGGTAGTGCTTAATGTAAGNCTAATGTTAGGAGATTTAATTAAAAAAAACTTTCCGGATGTCAAGGTAGTTTATACAAGAGATAATGACCGATTTATTGGANTAGCGAGAAGAGCTAAAATTGCCAATGAAATTGGTGCAGATCTTTTNATTTCAATTCATGCTAATGCAGCAGAAAATAGAGCCGCTAGGGGTTTTGAAAGTTGGGTGTTGGGATTACACAGAACTAAAGCAGCATTAGAAGTTGCTAAGTTNGAAAATTCAGCCATTTTAATGGAAGATGATCACGAGCAAACCTATGAGGAATTTAATCCCAATGACCCNGATGCTTATATTGCTTTGTCAATGAGACAAAATGCTTTTTTGGATCAAAGNTTAGTGTTAGCAAACTCTTTTCAAAAAGATTGTGANAAAAAATTAGGACTTAAAAATAGGGGAGTAAAGCAAGCAGGNTTTATGGTGCTTTATCGAGCTACAATGCCAGCAGTTCTAATTGAACTTGGTTTTCTGTCCCATGCTGAAGAAGAATTATTTTTAGCTTCAAAAAAAGGACAGATAAAACTAGCAAATCATATATTCGAAGGATTTAAATCTTATAAATCAAGGTATGATGGAGTAGATGAATCTCTNCAAAATNCTTTAAATGAAAATACCATTACTACACANCCANTAGATGAGAAAGGGCAAATATTTAAAGTGCAATTGGCCACTTCATCTACAAAGATTTCTACAGAACCTCAAAACTTTAATGGATTAAAAGGNGTAGAAGTGTATCTTAGTGGAAAATTTTATAAGTATACCTATGGAATTTGCAAGCAAAAATCAGAAGCAAGCAAATATCTTCAAGAGGCTATTNATGCAGGATATGATACTGCATTTATTGTTTCATTTGATGATGGTAGACGACTTGATTGGAGAAAATTATAGTTAGAATGAGAGCTAAAAAAGAATTCATTATTGGTTTACTTTCACTTNTTGGAATAACAGGACTTATTGCGGGGTTTTTTTTCCTAAAAGGACAAGAAGTGTGGAAGTCTAGAACAGCATATTACACCATATATAACAATTCTGAAGGACTAACTACAGGGAGACCTGTAAATCTAAATGGNCTTCAAGTTGGAATTATTACCAACGTATCTTTTGTTTCAGAGACTAATAAAAGTGTAATAGTTTCTTTTGAGTTAAATAATCCAAATCTTACCTCAATTTCTTTAGGNTCAATTATGCAGTTAAATTCAGATCTATTGTCTGGNCCTTATTTAGATATTGTGTGGAATGACACAACAGNTTACTATAACGATCAAGACACTGTTTTATCTACCGTTTCCATGGCCTTAGAAGATCAGATTAACGAAAGGTTACTTCCTTTNGAAAAGAAAACGAATGAATTGATCAGTACNGCTGATTCAGCNATTAAAACTATTGAAGCAATTTTCAGTCGAAACACAGATAATTTAGATGAATCTTTTGATGGAATTAAAAATGCNATAAGAAATTTTGAACGTGTTTCAATAAGAGTGGATACACTCATTAAAAATGAGCGAATTAGAATCAGTACAATTCTTAGCAATGTGGCTTCAATAACTACCAGTCTAAAAGAAAGTAATGAAGAAATTACTTCTATTTTAAAAAATGTTTCTGAAATTACAGATACATTAACTAATGCCGATTTAGTAGGAACCATTGAAAACGCAAAATCATCTTTAGAGGAAGTAAATGCCATTTTATATGATGTTCAACATGGTGATGGAACATTGACTCACCTTATTAAAGATTCTACCCTTTATCATCAAGTAGATGATATGTTAATAGAAGCAACACGTTTAATAGAAAATATTAAAACATACCCAAAAAAATATGTTCATTTCAGTATATTTGGTAAGAAAGACAAGCGNATTCTTGATGCTAAAGACGAAAAAGTGCTTAAAAAATTTCTTCGTGATTCATTAAATTGATNTGANTGATTAGTCAAGTGTTTTTTATACTGTTACTTATCNTTGGTTTTGGCTTATTTGCTTGGAATATTCAATTCATACGTCAAAACATTAATCTTGGAAAAGATCTTGACAGATCTGATCAAAAATCCAAAAGATTAAAAACAATGTTNTTAGTTGCTTTTGGTCAACAAAAGATGTTTCAGCGNATTCTTCCTGCCATTTTTCATTTGTTCATTTATCTTGCCTTTCTACTCACTTCCACTGAANTAATTGAAATTATTGTAGATGGTGTTTTTGGTATTCATCGATTTTTTCACCCCTATTTGGGTTCGCTATATACTTTAATTATAAGCACCATAGAGCTTTTGTCAGTTTTAGCTTTTGTGGCTACATTGGTTTTTCTAGCCAGAAGAAATCTATTGAAAGTACCTAGATTTCAAATGTCGGAAATGTCAGGATGGCCTAAGCTGGATGGGAATATCATTCTGTATTTGGAAATTGTATTATTGATTTGTGTCTTTACCATGAATGGGGCAGACGAAGCCCTTTATCTCCAAGGTGAATCTCATCTACCTGGAGTAGGTACTTTTGGGTTTTTAGTATCTTCTTTTACAGGGCCATTATTTTTTAATTCTTTTGATGTGGAGACGCTTCATGTTTTGGAAAGAATTGGTTGGTGGGGACATATCTTGGTTGTTTTTGCCTTTTTAAATTATTTACCCATATCAAAACATTTCCACATTATTATGGCCTTCCCAAATACATATTATAGTAATCTAAATAATAAGGGTGGGTTAACCAATCTCTCAGCTGTAAAAGAAGAAGTGACCAAAATGTTTGATCCAAATTTTGATCCTTATGCTGCACCTTCTGATGGCGAGGCAGGAATGCCAGAAAGATTTGGGGCCAAAGATGTAGAAGACTTAACATGGAAAAATTTAATGGATGCCTATTCATGTACGGAGTGTGGAAGGTGCACATCCGCTTGTCCAGCGAACCAAACCGGCAAAAAATTAAGCCCCAGAAAAATTATGATGGACACAAGAGATCGTCTAGACGAATTGGGTAGGGCAAAAAGAAAAAATGGTAAAGATTATCATGATGGAAAATCCTTATTGGGCGATTATGTTAGTGAAGAAGAAATCTGGGCATGTACATCCTGTAATGCTTGTGTTCAGGAATGTCCTGTTAATATAGATCCGTTATCTATCATTATTGACTTAAGAAGATATGCTGTTATGGAGGAGTCAAAAGTTCCTTCGGAATTGGCCGGCAT
>NZMV01000036.1 GCA_002694645.1 Crocinitomicaceae bacterium
TTTTTCAAATACAAACCCCAAACGCTTTCCTGTTCTTAGTTTTAATGTATCACTCACCTCCCTTACTTGGTCAACCGTGACTTCTTTGACCAGATCATATGAAGGCACTAATAAATCAAAATCAAGCGAATATAAAATGGCTGACTGCACAATAGATTTTAATTTGTCTTTATCCACTGTTGAGTGAATAAAATCATTATATAAAAATCCCAGTTGTCTTTTACCTTGAACCATGAAATGATTTTCATGATTTATAAAAATACGACCAATTAAATAACCTAAATCGTGAACCCTATTATATTTAAATGAATCATTTAAAAAATTATAAATATGAATTAATCCACAAAACCCTCTATTTGGGTTTTCTTCTAGATAACTGCTTTTCCACAAACTATTATGCATAGCAAACTTAAATACGTTACTGTGCATTTGAAATACCAATAAATCACCAGAAACTCTTAACTGAGCTTCAAATTCACCAGAATCTTTATATTCAATCACAACCCTGTCATCTACCTTAGACATTCTATCTTTCAAATCGTCTCCAACCTCCTTCAATACATTTTTTAAAATCTTGAAATTGAGAATAATGTTATTGAAAACATCTTGTTTGAGTACGCTTTTATCTTTGATTAATTCAAAGAGTAAATCTTGGTTTTTGTTGTGATCCATAAATTAATATTAATAAGCAATAGCAAATACCACTTTTTGAGCCCCCTCTTCACCGGTTAAAATACATTTACCAGTAGGATGATCACCTAGCGGAATACACCTTATTGTGGCCTTTGTTAAATCCTTTATTTTTTGCTCCGTTTCTGCATGTCCGTTCCAATAACCTTCTACAAATCCACCATCTTCATCTAAAATGGATTTTAACTCTTCAATATTATTTGCAGTTCTTGTATTTAAATGAGTAAACTCTTTTGCCTTCTCGTAAAGCTTCGTTTGCATATCAGCAAGCGTTTTTTGAACATGATCAACTAAATGCTCAGTGGCAACAAATTCTTTGCTTAGATCATCTCTTCTAGCTAATTCCACCGTACTATTTTCAAGATCTCTAGGACCTATAGCAATTCTAATAGGAACCCCTTTCATCTCATATTCAGCAAACTTCCATCCAGGTTTTTTACTATCATCGTCATCAAACTTCGCTGTAATTCCTGCTGTTTTTAAAGACGATAGAATCGAACTAGCCTTTTCAGAAATAGCACCAAGTTGTTCATTGTTTTTATAAATAGGCACGATGACAACCTGTATAGGAGCTAATTTTGGAGGTAACACTAATCCTAAATCATCAGAATGGGTCATGATCAAAGCCCCCATTAATCGTGTTGATACACCCCAAGAAGTAGCCCAAACATGCCTTTGCTCTCCATCTTTATCTGCAAATTTAACATCAAATGCTTTGGCAAAATTTTGCCCTAAAAAGTGGGAGGTTCCTGCTTGAAGAGCCTTCCCATCTTGCATTAAAGCTTCAATACAATACGTTTCTTCTGCTCCAGCAAAGCGCTCATTAGCAGATTTAATTCCTTTTAATACAGGAATAGCCATGTGGTTTTCTACAAAATCAGCATATACATTTAGCATTTGTTCTGTTTCATCTATGGCCTCTTGCTTGGTAGCATGTGCTGTATGACCTTCTTGCCATAAAAATTCAGCCGTTCGAAGAAACAAACGGGTTCTCATTTCCCATCGAACTACATTGGCCCACTGATTTACTAAAATGGGAAGGTCTCTGTAAGATTGAATCCATTTTTTATACGTATTCCAAATGATGGTTTCAGAAGTAGGCCTTACAATTAACTCTTCTTCTAACTTAGCTTCAGGGTCAACCACAACTCCTTTACCATCGTCCGCATTTTTCAACCGGTAGTGGGTCACTACTGCGCATTCTTTTGCAAATCCTTCTACATGATCTGCTTCCTTACTTAAGTAGGATTTAGGAATAAATAAGGGAAAATATGCATTTTGATGGCCAGTCTCCTTGAACATATTATCTAGTTGTTCCTTGATCTTTTCCCAGATGGCATATCCATACGGTTTTATAATCATGCAACCTCTGACATCAGAGTGNTCAGCAAGATCNGCTTTTGAAACNAGTTCATTATACCACTTAGAAAAATCTTCACTTCTTTTGACTAATCCCTTCNTTGACATGCAATAANATNTNTACCTGAAGCGAAAATATCAAATAAAATGAAATCGAAAATTACAGTTAGTAATTTTTAAGCCTTTAAAACTCGNTTAAGTTTCCTTGACATTTTTGTATTCTGCTCTTCAGCTAATTCAGCATCAACCAAAATCCTTCCGCTATGCTCATCTACTATGATCTTTTTTCTAGCAGCAATGTCTAATTGTATTTGAGGTGGAATCTTGATAAATGACCCTCCAGAAGCCCCTCTCTCGACAGGTACAACTGCTAATCCGTTTTTGGAGGCTCCTCTAATTCTTTTGTAAGCCTTAAGTAATCTATCATCTATAGATTTGGAAGCCTTTTCTGATTCTTCCAATAAGATTTTCTCTTCTTTTTCAGTTTCAGCTACGATTTCAGTTAATTCTTTTTTCTTTGCATCTAAAGCCTCCTCTTTAGCCGTAAATTGAGATTTCACTTCATCTAATAATTCTTTCTTATTGTCAATTTTCAATAAGTTTTCCTTGATTCGCTTCTCAGCCAATTGAGCTTCTAATTCCTGGTATTCAATCTCCTTATTTAGCGAATCAAATTCTCTGTTATTTCTAACGTTTTTTTGTTGTTCTTCGTATTTTTTGATGGTAGACTTTGACTCCTCAATGATGTTTTTCTTTTCTAGAATTAAATGATTCACTTCAGCCATTTCTTCCTCAATTTTTTCGACCCTTTTATTTAACCCTTCCATTTCATCTTCAAGGTCCTTAACTTCCATAGGTAATTCTCCTCTAACCTCTCTCATTCGATCAATTCGTGAATCAATGTATTGCAGGTTGTATAACGCTCTTAATGTTTCTTCTGGTGAATATTTTTTTCTTGCCATCTTTAAAAATAATTTATTGGATTCGTGTTGACCGAAGTCAAACGGATGGCAAAATTAGTAAATTTTTTCATTAATATGTCACCTATTAAGTCAATTGTAAATTGCTCTGATTCATAATGTCCAATATCAGCTATTAAAATCTGATTATTTGCATCAAAAAACTGATGATATTTAAAATCTGAAGTAATAAAAATATCCGCTTTTTTTGAAATTGCATTTGGAAGCAAAAAGCTTCCAGATCCTCCGCACACTGCAACTCGTTTCACTTTTTTATTTAATAATTGGGTGTGTCTAATACTAGAAACATGAAATTTGCTTTTTAGTTGAGTTAAAAATTCTATTTCTGACATATCATTTTCTAATTCACCAATAAGTCCTGAGCCATAATTAGAAGAATTTAACATAGGATAAACATCATACGCAACCTCTTCATAGGGGTGACTAAGCTTCATTGCTGCAATCACTTCATTGAGTTTAAAATTTGGAAGAATGGTTTCTAATTTTTGTTCCTTTTCAATAGAAAGCTCATTTAATTTTCCGGAAAATGGACTTGCGCCATCGTGGGGAAGAAAAGTCCCCAGACCTGCGGATGAAAAACTACAATTACTGTATAAACCAATATGGCCTGCACCTGCTTCAAAAACTGCATTTCTTACTTTTTCAAGATGGTCATTAGGCACATAAAAAGCCAACTTAAGCAGGTTATTTAAAGGCTTTAAAATTTGTCTGCCATTTAAATTTAATATTTCTGCTATTTTTCCATTTACACCATGAGATACATTATCTAAGTTTGTGTGAATAGCATAAATACTTATTGCATGTTGAATGGCTTTGTATACACATGAAGATGGGTAAGTGCTATCGTTGATTTTTTTTAAACCTGTAAAAATGAGTGGATGATGAGCAATAATTAGATTGCAATTTGTGTTTACAGCTTCGTTAAGTACTTCATCCGTGATATCTAGACATATCAAAACACCTTTTATTTGGTCATCCCCATTTCCAATAATCAGACCAGCATTATCATATTCCTCTTGTAATTGAAGTGGTGCTATGGTTTCTAAATAATTTGTTACATCTTTGACTTTCATATCTAAGGCATATATTTCAAATATAATTGAATGAAGTGGTTCAAATGGCTTTTATTTCCATTAAGTGTGTTCTTTTGGAGCATTACAGGGCTAAGAAATCTTTTCTATAATCTCAACTGGCTAAGATCCGTTTCTTTTGATTTACCTATTATAAATGTAGGAAACATCACTGTTGGAGGTACTGGAAAAACTCCCCATATTATGTATATAGGCCATGTACTAAACAAATCACTTAATCCCGCATTTTTATCAAAGGGTTATAAGAGAGATACAAATCTCTTTACTATAGTTGAATCATCCTCAAAATCTAGATTTGTAGGAGACGAATCATTAATGATTAAAAAAAACTTTCCCAAAAATATTGTAGCGGTAGACCACAGCAGAGTAAATGGAGTACTCAAACTTATTGACCAATTTGAAGATATTGACTGTATATTACTTGATGATGCCTACCAGCATCGTTCTATCAAACCAGGTTTAAATATATTATTAATTGATTTTAATCGACCTATTTTTTCAGATACACTATTACCAGTTGGAGAACTGAGGGAATCCAGAAAAAATAAAGATAGAGCAGACTTAGTAATTGTTACCAAGTGTCCTGAAGTACTAACACAAAGCGAAGGAAAATCATTTTCTAGTAAATTAAATATGAAATGTGATATTTATTTTACTTTTTTGAAATATGATGGTATTCGTTCCATTTTCAATGAGGAAGAAAAAGATATTTCACATTTGCGCAATAAAAAAATAATTCTTGTTACGGGTATTGCTAATCAAAGTCAAGTAATTATAGTCTTAGAAAATTTAAATTGTACAATCATAAATCATAAATACCCGGACCATTATAAGTATAAAGATGAAGATGTTAATTTGATTTTATCATCCTATAAAGAAAACCAGGACGCTATCATACTAACCACTGAAAAGGATGCTCAAAAACTAGAAGAATTTAACGAACTAAAATCTGCACCTTTATTCTTTTTAAAATTAAGTATTGATTTTCATTGGAATAAGGATAAATTTGATAAAAAAATAATTGAGTATGCTAAAGGCCATTCAACAAACAGCTGATTTTATTAAAGAAAAAACCAATTTTAGTCCTGAAATAGGTATCATTTTAGGTACTGGACTAGGGGGATTAGTAAATGAAATTGATACTGTTCAGGCAATCCCCTACGAAGAAATTCCAAATTTCCCAGTGTCTACAGTGGAAGGACATAAAGGTCAACTTATTTTTGGGCAACTTGGTGGTAAAAAAGTGGTGGCTATGCAAGGTAGATTTCACTTTTATGAAGGATACAGCATGAATGAATTGGTTTTTCCAGTTAGAGTAATGAAATTTTTAGGTATTGAGAAACTCATGGTCAGCAATGCCTCTGGAGGTGTTAACCCTTCATTTGAAATAGGCGATATCATGTTGATTTCTGATCATATTAATTTATTCCCAACTAATCCTTTAATGGGACCAAATTTAGATGAACTAGGACCTCGTTTTCCAGATATGAGTCAAGCTTACAGTAAAGANATNTTAAAAGAAGCTGAAAATGTAGCTGCTGAAATGAATATTCATGTGGTAAAAGGAATTTACGCAGGACTTTCAGGACCCACGCTAGAAACTCCTGCTGAATACATGTATGTAAGAAATATTGGTGCTGATGCTGTAGGNATGAGCACAGTTCCAGAAGTTATTGCGGCAAGACACATGGGGATTCCTTGTTTTGGTGTCTCCGTAATTACTGATCTTGGAGTACCAGGGAAAATTGTTGAAGTAACTCACGAAGATGTACAAAAAGTAGCTTCAAAAGCTGAGCTTATTNTAACAAAAATGGTTAAGCAGCTATTTGAACGTCTTTAAAATGGAAATTCATAAAGCCTTAGAAAAATATGAGCCAGTTATAGGAATAGAAATCCATGCTCAGCTAAAAACAAAAAGTAAAGCTTACTGTGGAGATNTAAACGAGTATGGTCACATACCCAATTCTTTAACTTCTGCTGTTTCCCTAGGTCATCCTGGAACATTACCAAAATTTAATGCCGAAGTGTTGAACCATGCNATCAAATTGGGATTAGCATGTAAATGTGATATTACAGAAGAAATGCACTTTGACAGAAAGAATTACTTCTACGCTGATTTACCAAAGGGTTATCAAATAACTCAGGACAAAACTCCGGTTTGCAGAAATGGAAGCATATTGATTCGTCTTCAAAATGGAACAAAGAAAGAAGTTGAATTGACTAGAATTCACATGGAAGAAGATTCAGGAAAAAGTACGCACGACCTCGATCCTCTTAATACACTTATTGACTTAAACAGAGCTGGTGTTCCGCTATTAGAAATTGTGACAGAACCTGTTTTAAAGTCATCTGAAGAGGCGTATCAATACGTCACNGAAGTCAGAAAATTGCTCAGATATCTTGACATTTGTGATGGAAANATGGAAGAAGGNAGTATGAGATGTGATGTGAACGTATCCATTATGCCAANAGGAAGTCATCAATTTGGTAAANGAGTGGAAATCAAAAATTTAAATTCTATACGAAATNTTCAACGTTCAATTGACTTTGAAATTTGTCGACATGCTTCATTACTNGANNAAANGAAAAANNTTGANGTAGAAACTCGAACGTTTGATGCGCCTAGTGGAAAGACCATAGCTATGNGAAAAAAAGAAGCAGCNCATGATTACCGTTATTTTCCAGAGCCTGATTTAAACCCCATTAAAATCACCTCAGACCAACTATCTNCAATTCANAAAGAAATGCCTCCTCTTCCAAATGANTTGTATGATAAATTCACAACTAAATTCAACCTCTCNTCNTATGACACATTGGTGCTNTTAGAGCAAAAGGAAATAGCACTTTATTTTCTGGATATTTTGAATTTTACAACTAATTATAAATCAGCCGCTAACTGGGTAATGGTAAACATTAAGTCCCATTTAAATCAACAAGCTAAAAGCATTGACGAGCTTGAAATTAAACCAGCATATGTTGGAGAACTGATTAAACTAATTGATGAGAATAAGATTAGTCATTCACTAGCATCACAGAAAGTATTCCCAAAAATGATTGAACATCCTAATGAAAGTCCTAGTTCAATTGCAGAAAAATACAATTGGATCAGTCAGTCTAATGAAGATGATTTAAGCACNGTAATTTTTCAAATTTTTAAGGATAACCCTGAAGAAACNAAGCGATTTAAAGAAGGAGAAAAGAAACTNACTGGTTTCTTTATGGGGCAAATCATGAAAGCAACAAAAGGAACTGCTGATCCNAAGTTGACTGCCAAATTAATTAATCANCTCATTGACAATCAATGAATANATTATTCATCATTTTAATTGTATTCATTTGTTCTTGTAGTGAANTNGATNAATATNTGTTGANAGTNNGTACGAACAGCCCAAATCCCTTTTATATTTTTGAATATAAAAATGGACAATTTAATAAGGTAGATTCTTCTTTTAATAGTTCAGGGAAACATACATTCAACTTTCNTAATGTNAAACACCACGTTTATTGGTGTGGAGAAAACACTAACAAATGTTTTGTCTTCATTGCAAAACCAATAGGAAAATGTGAAGTAAATGTGAATGAATTTGATGTAACTAAAATGAAAGTTGATAAAGATTCAACTAACATCCTTCTGCATGAATTTTTTCAAAAAAGAGTACATTTTATTGAGACGTACAGTGCTTCGGACGAGAGTGAGAAAAATGAAATATTAGATTCGTTTTATACTTACATAAAAAGCTTTATACAATCTCACAAGAACTCACCGGTTGTACTCATGACTTTAAATGACCTGGCCTTAAACCCAGTTCAGTTTCTNGACGAAATATTATTNATTAAAAAAGTTATAGAGAACAATTACGATAACTCATCTTATTTAAAAGAAGTAGAAAATTTAATCCAACTCGNTCAACAACAANAAAGGAATAATAATCTTCAAATTCAACGAGAAAAAGAAGCTAAAGAAAGAAGAAAAGCTCTTGGTTTAGAAATTGGTCAGATTGCTCCAGAAATCATCATGAATAGCCCAGATGATATTTCATACAAATTAAGTGATTTAAAAGATCAAATTGTTTTGCTGGACTTTTGGGCTTCTTGGTGCAGACCTTGTAGAGCAGAGAACCCAAATGTGGTTCAACTATATGAGCAATATAATAAAGATGGATTTACTGTTTTTAGTGTTTCTCTTGACCAAAAACTTGAATTGTGGGAGGCTGCTATTGAAAAAGACCGTTTAACCTGGCCATTTCATGTTAGCGACTTAAACGGTTGGTATTCTTCAGCTGCAAAACAATATGGAGTTGAAAGCATACCTAGTACTTTTTTGTTAGACAAAGGGAATAAAATTGCAGCATATAATCTAAGGGGTGAAGCTCTTACTCAAAAGGTTAAAGAATTATTGAATGAATAAGTGCTACACAATCTTATCATTATTTAAATTAAATGGTCTCTTTCTTCTTTTAGTCATTTCACTTTCAGCTTTTGGCCAACTTATTGAATATAACAAGGTTGGGTATTACCCTAAAGATTCGCTAAAAATAATTTGGAAACAAAAAAATATCCCAAGATCTATAGTAAATATCAAGCATGGAATTACAATTTATCGGGTTAAGTATTTTACAAAATGGATTGATGGGAATAAAATTATCGCTACCGGAAGCATGTTTGTTCCTGATAATTCTAAAAAAAATCCATTACTAGTCTATAATCACGGCACAAGAATTAAAAAAGGTGCTCCAAAAAAATTAAGTGGGGAAAATATATTAGCTATGATGTTTTCAACAGATGGATACTACGTGATTTCACCTGATTTTATTGGTCTAGGTGAAGGAGAAAAATCTCATTTGTATTGTCATATTGAATCTGAAGCAGATGCTGGAATTGATTTTATTCGTTCAAGTAAAGAAATTTTAAGTGACTTAGGGAAACCTGCAACAAGTGAACTTTATATTACAGGTTACTCTCAAGGAGGGCATGCTGCCTTAGCACAATTACAAGTATTAGAAAGAGATTTTCCTAATTTTAAAGTTAAAGCCTGCAGTCCTATGTCAGGACCATACGATTTGGGGGGAGTTCAAGAAGAAGTTATGTACCATCCATACCCATTTAGTGCTTATTTACCTTACTTATTAAAAAGTTTAAATACAGCATATGACTTATTTAGTGAAAATCGATTTTACAATATCTTTAAACCGCCTTACGATTCAGTAGTCAGATATATGTATAATGGGCAACACAGATTAAGGAAAATCAATGAATACCTTCCAGAAAAGCCTGTTGATATGATACAAGAAGGTTTCGTAAAAAGGTATAACAATGATCCAGATTTTGAATTAAGAAAATTACTTCTAATAAATGCGTTAAGCAATTGGTCTCCCAAAACTCCAACACAGTTGTGTTATTGTGAAGGAGATAAAGTGGTTCCATTTGAAAATAGTATTGTCACATATGAAAACATGAAAAAATTGGGTTCTAAAGACGTATTTTTAAAATCAGGGGGTAAAAAATTTGATCATTATAAGTGTGCAGGAACTTCAACGGTTTACACTAAGTTTTTTTTTGATCGTTATCTATATGATAAACGCATATTTAAAAAAGGACCCTTATTAAAACGTGGATTTTTATCACTTTACAAAATATTTAATTAGCCTTCTGTAAAAGAGATCATGAAATCGTTACACATATTTATCTGCTTACTAAGTAATTTAATGTATCATTCTACCATTTCACAGGAAAAGTACTTTCAGCAAAAAGTAGATACATATATCGATGTAGAACTGGATGATAAAAAACATTTTTTATATGGTTTTGAGAAGATCGTTTACACAAATAACTCAACCCAAAATTTGGATTCAATCTTAATTCACCTATGGCCTAATGCCTATCAGAATATAGATACAGAACTGGGAAAACAAAAAATAGAGGATGGTCAACTTTATATTAAATATGCTCCTAATTACACAAGAGGATACATAGATTCCTTAGAATTTAAAGTTAATAGCAAACCTGTTAAATGGAAGTTAAGTGATAAACACATAGACATTGCCATTTTAAGCCTCAACAATTCTTTAAAAAAAGGAGATTCAATAGAGATCACTACTCCATTTAGAGTGAAAATTCCCTCTGGAAGATTTTCAAGATTAGGCCACATTGGTCAATCCTACCAAATCACACAATGGTTTCCCAAGCCTGCTGTTTACGATGCAGATGGTTGGCACCCTCTACCCTACCTGAACCAAGGAGAATTTTACTCAGAATTTGGGAAATATGATGTAAGCATTACCCTTCCCGATAATTATGTTATCATGGCAACTGGTGACTTACAAAATACTGAAGAAATTAAGTTTCTAAATGAAAAAGCCATAGAGACTGAAAAACTAATAGCTGAAAATAAATTACCCATCACAGATACATTAGGCAAAAAGGATATGAGTTTTCCAAAATCCAATACTCATTATAAAACAGTACGATTTATACAAAATGATGTTCATGATTTTGCATGGTTTGCAGATAAAAGATACCATGTATTAAAGGGNGAAGTAAAACTNCCTTCGTCTGGAAGAACAGTTGAAACTTGGGCTCTTTTCACAAANAATGAAGCTAAACTTTGGTCAAGCGCTATNGAATACTTAAACGATGCCACTTATTATTTTTCAAAATGGGTTGGTGAATACCCATATAATCATGTAACAGCTGTTGATGGAACCATTAGTGCTGGAGGTGGTATGGAGTATCCCAATATAACCGTGATTGGTTCTTCAGGAAATAAATATGGGTTAGAGACNGTAATAATNCATGAAGTAGGCCATAATTGGTATTACGGCATTTTAGGGANTAATGAAAGAGACCATGCTTGGATGGATGAGGGGTTAAACACATACATCGAAATCAGGTACTTCGAAGAAAAATATGGAAATCAAAGCATATTAAATCTTTCCCTTGGCGAGAGTAAANTAAACTTGGATATACAACATAAAGATGTACATCGTATTGGTTATCAATTTAATGCAAGTAGAAANTATGATCAACCAATGCAAATGGGTTCACCCAAATTTACGTCTATGAATTATGGTGGAATTGTATATTCAAAAACAGGAATTGGNTTTCANTATTTAAAAGATTATTTAGGCGAAGAACTNTTTGATAATTGTATGCACACTTACTTTGATAAATGGAAATTTAAGCATCCCAAACCCAAAGATATTGCAGAAGTATTTTCATTAAAAAGCAACAAGAACTTATCCTGGTTTTTTGATGATTATGTGAATACCACTGATAAAGTAGATTATCAAATAAAAAGGGTTAAAAAAATAAATGAAACACAATACCTAGTCAGTTTAAAAAACAAAAAAGGAATCCCTGGACCTACCAATATTGTNCAACTTATCAAAGNTGATACACTGAACGCAGTTGATCAAACCTGGATNGAGGGTTTTAAAAAAGACACTTCTTTTATCATAACATCTAAAAAATCACCTACTCACTTTGGATTAGATATTAACATGAATACCACCGATTTTAATTTCCAAAATCATGTATATAGAACAAAGGGTATTGCCAAAAACNTAAAGCCTATTTCATTTAAAATATTACCCTACAACATTAAGTCTAATTATAAGAATCAAGTACATTTTACACCAACTAGTGGTTGGAATTTTCATGATAAAGCCATGTTGGGAATAGCTTTTTATAACACGGGAATAAAAGAAAAGAAAAACGAATGGATGCTAAATCCTATGTATGCCTTTGGAAGTAGACAAATTGTAGGTAGTGGAAGCTTCACTAAAAATATAAATACAAACAGCTTTATTCCAAGAATAAGTCTAGCATACCATATACAAAGCTACCATTCCAAATTTGAGCAAATTCCAAATTTGGATAGATGGATAAAACAAGAACTATCTTCAGATTTTAGAATTAAAAGTAATAGTTTAAGATCTTCACCTAGTCAGTCAATTAAAATNAGGGCACTTAAAATAGACCAATNCATACCTTCTGGTTTGTTTATTGACCCTCCAACTACTGAACGAACTACTCGATATTATGGAACAATAGATTACCTTATAAGTAATAAACAATTTTTAAAACCAAAGAATTTACGTTTGAGCTATNTTTATGGTCTTGATGAATCTCGTTCATTGGTAAACAATGTTCANTTAACTTCCNATTTAACNTATGTATACAATAAAAAAAGGGATAAACTAAATATTAGACTTTNTGGAGGCTANCATTTTTATCAAAACATAGGTAATGAATNTTGTTTCTATCTAAGAGGAATTCAAGGCAGCACCGATTATTTATATGATCACATATTTTTAGGACGAAATGTNAATAATTTTGAAAACACACTTTCCCAGCAAAATACCAATACTTATGGAGGATTCAAAGTAAATAGTTTAGCAGGAAAATCAGATGATTGGTTATTAAGTACAAANATTAATACCGATATACCAGGTTTACCGTTTGGTTTATTNTTGGACCTTGCGTACTATGACGAACCTTTATTTATGGCCAATATAAGTTCTTGGACCACTAACCACATCTTATCCTATAATGCGGGNCTAAAGGCAACATTAATTCANATTAATAACAAACCTATACTAGAAATTTACGTACCATTAATGTACTCTGAAAATATAGGTAGTTCNAGAAATTTAACAAATGCTGTTGCTGTAAATGAACTATCATTTTTTCAACGCATCAACTTTATTTTTAATTTCAAATCTTTAAACCCGTTTTTAATCAAAAAGCAAATAAAACCTTGACTAAAAAAAAGAAAATATATTTCGCTTCNGACTTTCATTTAGGTATACCCAATAACGAAGAAAGCCGAAAAAGAGAACTTAAAATTATTTCTTGGTTGGATAGTATTAAACATGATGCAAAAGAAATCTATCTAGTTGGTGATATATTTGATTTTTGGTTTGANTATAAATACACTATNCCTAAAGGGTGTATACGTTTTCTAGGGAAAATTGGTGAATTAGTTGATAATGGAGTAATAGTTCATTTTTTCACAGGAAATCATGATATGTGGATGTTTAATTACTTGAAAGATGAATTTAACATTACTATCCACAGGGAACCCATNTTGAAGGAAATCAATGGAAAAACTTTTTTGATCGGTCACGGAGATGGTCTTGGTCCTGGAGATAGAAAATATAAATTTGTAAAACGNTTTTTCTCCAATANAATATGTCAATGGTTATTTGCTAGGCTGCACTCCAATTTTTCTTTTAGTATTGCACACTATTGGTCAAAAAAAAGTCGAGAAAAGGAAATGCTTGGTGAATTATCTTTCCTNGGTGANGATAAAGAATGGCTCATAATTTATGCTAAAGAAAAACTAAAAGAAAATAATATTGACTACTTTATTTTTGGACATCGTCATTTNCCTATAGAATTTAAATTAAATAGCAGCTCAGTTTATATAAATTTAGGTGATTGGATTCATCACAACACCTATGCCATGTTGGAGGATGAAGAAATAAAACTANAACAATTTAATATCTAGAGATTATTGATGTGTAAGGCCATATCNAATAACTTATTAGAATATCCTGCTTCGTTATCATACCAAATTATCAATTTNAAGAANGTATCNTTTAATTCGATTCCCGCACCTGCATCAACAATGGATGTTCTTGGGTCACCTACAAAATCTTGCGATACCACATTGTCATTTGTAAATCCAAGAATACCCTTTAATTCATTATTTGAGGCAAACTCAAATGCATTCATGATATCTTGATATGAAGTCGAAGTACCTANCTTTACCGTCAAATCTACCACAGATACNTTAGCTGTAGGTATCCTAAAAGCCATTCCAGTTATCTTACCTTCTAAACTTGGAATTACTTTAGTTACTGCTTTTGCAGCTCCTGTTGAAGTTGGAATAATATTATTAAGTGCACTTCTGCCTAATCTATAATTTTTTCTAGACNGACCGTCTACTGTAAACTGGGTAGCAGTAGCAGCGTGAACCGTAGTCATAAGGGCTTCTTTTACCTCAAAATTGTCATGCAGAACTTTTACTGCAGGTGCAAGGCAATTCGTGGTGCAGGAAGCATTAGAAACCACTTTGTCATTTATATTGATTTTTTCATGGTTAACACCCATCACAAACATAGGAGCGTCTTTTGAAGGAGCAGATATGATCACATTCTTAACATCTCCTGTTAAATGCATTGCAGCATCATCTCTTGCTGTAAACAGGCCTGTACATTCTACCACAGTGGATACACCTACTGATGTCCAATCTATTTTAGCTGGATCTTTTTCTGAAAATATGAAGATTTTATTTCCATTAACTGAAATGTAATCGCTTCCCGAATGTATTTCTGCATCAACATTACCGTGGACAGAATCATACTTTAACAGATAGACTAGATGATCTACATCTAATAAATCGTTAATGGCTCTAATTTCAAGATCAGTTCTTTGGAGAGTTGCGCGAAGAACCATCCTACCGATTCGACCAAAACCATTTATACCAATTCCAAGTTTACTCATAAAATAGATTTTATAAGTGTCAAATATACACTATCTTGGGAAACTACATAATAATATCATATGTTCCTTCGTAATTAGTTAATACTTAATGAACTTAGATACTTTATTTGCAGAATTAGAAGTCATGACGACTAGATAAGTTCCAAGAGGATATGTAGTCACATCTAACGTAATGTTATAAAATTTACCATTAGAAATCTCATTATCGATAATGGAATTGATTTTTCTACCGTTTAAATCATAAATATCCAACGATATTTCCTCATTTACAGGACCAACAAAACTCACATTTACCACACTTGATGCTGGATTTGGA
>NZMV01000037.1 GCA_002694645.1 Crocinitomicaceae bacterium
ATTATGCTATCTTTTGAGGATGAATTGAAAATGAAGTTTTTATTTACGTTGTGAGATTTAATATAAGGATAATTTTTCAAAACATGATTAATCATTTCTGTTGAGTCTAAATCTTCCATCTGATCATGTGAAATTTCTAAAAATTTCAGTTCCAAACTGTCTCTTATTTCTTGGGTAATGCTATCTAAAATAGCGGGTTTGGAGGTATAATATGAAATAGCTTGATTTAAGTCATTACCAGTCTTACCCATCCTTTGAAGTTTGTTATTTATAAATAAAAATGCACTATCTCGGTGGTATTGCTGATTTTTATTGCTTACAAATGCATCAACTAGATAGAGCTCCTCTAATATCTCTTTAAATTCCTGAATAGCCAGCGGAGATGAATTTGGAATGTTTTTTGGGTCATCTCTAATGCATGAAAACATGAGTATACAAAAGGAAAAAAAAAGAATTTGTTTCATCTATTGAATTTAAGCCTCATCCCCCTAAAAGATGGATCAATTTTCCCATTTTCAAAGGCAGATACTCCATTAATAATAGTACTGTGGATAGTGCTATTAAACCTATGACCTTCGAATGGCGACCATCCACATTTGTATAGAATGTTATTTTTATTTGCTGTAAAACTTTGGTTTCTATTAATTAAAACAAGATCTGCAAAATATCCTGGCCTAAGAAAACCCCTATTTTCAATATTAAAACAAGTGGCCACGTCATGGCTTGTTTTTCTAACTACATCTGTAATGCTAATTTGGTTTTTNTGTACTAAATCCATTAATGCAAGCAATGCATGTTGAACCAATGGACCCCCAGATGGGGCTTCTAGGTATTTGTTATTTTTTTCTTCTATAGTATGAGGTGCGTGGTCGGTAGCAATAATATCAATGATGTCATTTTTGACTGCATTAATAATTGCTCTTCGATCAGATTCTTTTTTGACAGCAGGGTTCCATTTGATTAAACTTCCTTTTTCTTCATAAAATTCATCGTTAAACCATAAGTGGTGAATGCAACATTCTGCAGTAATTTTTTTATCTTGNAGAGGCAATTTATTATTGAAAAGTGCTAATTCTTTTTCTGTGGAGATATGTAGAATATGAAGTCTAGTTTCATGTTTTTTAGCCAATTCAACTGCAAGTGAGGAAGATAAAANACAGGCTTCTTCGGATCTTATCAAAGGATGAGATTTAAATGGNATATCNTCTCCATATTTNTGCTTAAATTCGGCTAGGTTTTTTTTTATTGTTAGTTCATCTTCGCAGTGTGTTGCAATTAGCATAGGGCTATGTTCAAAAATTTGTTTTAGTACCTCTCGGTTGTCAACCAGCATATTGCCAGTGGATGAACCCATAAAAACTTTAACTCCGCAAACCTCTTTTGGATTAGTTTGTAGTACTTCGTCTAAGTTTTCATTATTTGCCCCCATGAAGAATGAATAATTAGAAAAGGCGCTCTGTTTAGCTATCTGATATTTTTCTTCTAAAAGTTTTTGAGTTACTGTATTGGGAATGGTGTTGGGCATTTCCATAAAGCTGGTAATACCACCTGCTAATGCAGCCCTTGATTCTGAAAATATATTTGCTTTGTGAGTTAACCCTGGTTCTCTAAAGTGAACTTGGTCATCAATCATTCCTGGAATTAAAGTTAGTCCTGTAGCATCAATTTCTCGATCAAACGTTCCNCTTAAGCTTCCTTTTTTAACTTCAGAAATGTAACTTCCTTCAATTGCTAAGTCACCATTAAAAGTTAGACCTTCATTTATTATTTCAGCATTTCTTATGACAACTTTAGGCCTCAAATTTTTTAGATTTTAATTTTAACACTCCTATAAAAGCTTCTCTAAATATTTTGATGTTCATTTTGGATTGGCCTAGCTCTCTGTCCTTAAAATGAATTGGAATTTCTTTNACATTAAATCCATGTTTTATAGCACTGTACTTCATCTCTATTTGAAATGCGTAACCAATAAACCAGATGTTATCTAAATTAATTTTCTCTAATACTTCTCTTTTGTAACAAATAAAACCTGCAGTGGTGTCTTTAATATTAATGTTCAATACAAATCGGACATACAATGATGCATAGTATGAAAGCCAATATCTAGATTTAGGCCAATTAATTATNTTTCCACCAGGGACATATCTTGAGCCAACACAAGCATCTGCNCCGTGCTTTGAGCACGTGTAGAGCAACCTTGGAAGATCATCAGGGTCGTGGGAAAAATCAGCATCCATTTCAAAAATGTAATCATATTGATGCTTTATAGCCCATTTGAAGCCATCAATGTAAGCGGTTCCTAATCCATTTTTACCTTTTCNAATCATNAGGTGAAGNCTATTCTCATAANCTTTTTTGATATCTTCTACNACTTTGGATGTNCCATCGGGAGAGCTATCATCCACAATTAAAACATCGAAATTATCTTTTTTGTCTAGTACGGAAATGACAATTTTTTTGATGTTTTCAATCTCGTTATAGGTAGGTATGATTACAAGTGATTTCATTACTTATACTAATATAAGTTTAAATTTATTCCTCCTAGTTTAATTTTTAATTATATCCAATTTTTAAGTATTTTTAACTGCCTAATTTTATGAAATACAGCATTTTTATATTGTTCATTTTAAGCTTACACTTTTCTTACTCTCAAGGAAATAATGTAACTCTTTTAAGTCAATGGTCAGATTCTAGTTTACCTCCTGTTTATGATGGAGAGTCCGTCTACAACGAGGTTTGGGGAATTACTAAAGATGGTATAGAATATGCGATTATTGGATCTAGAATGGGTACACATATATTTAGAGTGAATGCATCTAATCAACTTGTTGAAATAGATTTTGTAATGGGTAAACACACAGGTTCAGATGCTATTCACCGTGACTATCATGATTACCAAAATTACTTGTACGCAGTATGTGATGAAGGACCAAGTTCACTTCAAATTATGGATCTTTCTTTTTTGCCTGATAGTGTTTCTGTAATATATGATGATGATTCATTAATAACAAGATCACATAATATTTTTATAGATACAGCTTATGGTAAATTATATTCATGTTCAAATAAAAATTCTGGCGGTAGTAATGCGCTTAAGGTATTGGATATTTCAACACCAACTAATCCAACATTTTTATACAATTATGATTTGGTGAATCATGTTCATGATGCGTATGTTATGAATGATACAGCATTCTTAAATTGCGGTGGACAGGGTTTAAAAGTAGTTACGGAACTAAACCAGAGTTGTATTCAAATTGGAGAACTGAGTACGTATCCCCAAAAGGGTTATAATCATGCGGGGTGGCTTAATGGCGATAAAAATATTTACGCTATGTGTGACGAGAACCACGGTTTAGACGTGAAGGTGTTAGACGTTTCAGATTTAAATGACATTCAAGTAAAATCACTTTTTAATTCTCAAATGGGTGATGCGCCAAATTCCATTGCTCACAATGTCATTATTAGAAATAACATAGCGTTTGTAAGTTATTATCATGATGGTCTTCAGATTTTCGACCTTAGCGATCCTTTGTCACCTCAAAAAATAGGTCATTATGATACCTACATTGGAAACCCTGCTGTATCTTATGCTGGGTGTTGGGGGGTCTATCCCTTTAGAAACGGAGATAAAATTTTGGTTTCAGACAGAGCTAACGGATTATTTCTTTTAGGTTTTCAACCACCACCAGTAACTGTTGAAAGTCCTCATGAGATTTTCCCAAACCCATCAAATGGCATACTTTATTTTTTCAAAGATCATGGACTTTTTGCTGATTACACACTTCATATTTACAATGGCTTGGGGCAACAATTAATGCAAATAGAAGGAAAAGCAGATTATACTCAACTTAATCTTGAGAACTATAAGTCAGGTCTTTACTATTTAAGATATGTTTCAAATGTGGATGACACGATGTTCATCTCAAAATTTTACATTCAATAATGCAATCCAACTTCTTTTTGGATGTGGTTGATGTAGTAAGATTAGTTCCTAGAGGAAAGGTGACTACTTATGGCTCTATAGCAAAGTACCTAGGTTCATCGAGAAGTTCAAGAATGGTGGGGTGGATTTTAAATAAACAAGTATTGGATGCTACTTTACCAGCTCACAGGGTGGTAAATAGAAAAGGAATCCTTACTGGAAAAAACCACTTCGAAAATCCGTTTTTCATGCAAAGTCAATTAGAAAAAGAGGGTGTAAAAGTTGTTAATGACCAAATTGTTGATTTTAATTATCACTTTTGGGATCCTAATAAAGAGTTAACAATTTAAATTAAGTTGTTTTTCTACCTATTTTTACCACATGATAAATGAAAAAGATGTATTTGATGCATTAAAAAAAGTAATTGAACCGGATTTAGGTAAAAATATAGTTGAGCTTGGTTTAGTTACTTTAGTTTCAACTTCTGATAAATCACTTTCATTGCGTGTAGAAACAAAAAATGCTGCGATGCATGCTAGGAAAAGAATGAAAGAAGCTTGTGAATTTGCTATCGAAAGATCTTTTGGGAATCAGATTAACGTAGAAGTTGAAGTAGTTGCCATGAAAAAAGCAGAAGCCTCTCAACAAATATTACCTAATATCAAAAATATTGTTGCTGTTGTTTCGGGTAAAGGTGGAGTTGGGAAGTCAACCATTGCCGCAAATTTAGCTACAGGTTTAGCCAAAAAGGGATTGAGAGTAGGGATAGTAGATGCTGATATCTATGGACCTTCGTTACCCATGATGTTTGATGTTCAACACTATAAACCTCTTTCAAGAGTAGTAAACAATAAACAACTTATTGTTCCGGCTGAAAATTACAACGTAAAATTATTGTCAATTGGTTTTTTTGCAGAACTCGATCAAGCGGTTGTTTGGAGAGGTCCAATGGCTGTAAAGGCATTGCGACAACTAATTTTTGACGCGGATTGGGGCGATCTAGACTATTTAATTATTGACACTCCACCTGGTACAGGTGATGTACACCTATCCATTGTTCAAAATCTACCTCTTACAGGAGTTGTTGTTGTTACAACTCCACAACCAGTTGCTATAGCTGATGCTAAAAAGGCAATTGCCATGTTTAAAATGGAAAATATAAATGTNCCTGTTCTTGGAATAATTGAAAATATGTCTTGGTTTTCNCCCAAAGAACATAAAGATGAAAAGTATTTTATTTTCGGTCAACACGGGGGTAAAGACTTAGCNACATCATTGAATTTGGATTTACTNGGAGAAATCCCACTTGTGCAAAGCATNAGAGAAAGTGCTGATGTAGGGCGCCCTGCTGTACTTCAACAGGAAACANATGTAGAGTCATTTTACAGTGTGGCCTGCAAAAATTTANTTCTTTCAGTTGATAAAAGGAATACCGAATTGGAGGAGACAAAAGTAGTTCCAGTTGAGTATGGAGAACCAAAATGTTCAACNAATGGATAATAAAGAAAAAATAGTACTTAACGCGATTGAAGATTTACGACCTTATCTTCATAATGACGGAGGTGATATGGAATTAGTGGAAATTACGGATGATAATAAAGTGATTATTAAGTTGCTTGGGGCTTGTAAAAGTTGCTCGGTCAGTTCGGTGACCATTAAAGCAGGTTTGGAAGAAAATTTAAAAATCTTAATTCCCGAAATAACCGGTGTTGAAGCCATTCAATATTAATTAAAATTCAAACTGNAGTCCAACGGACGGAAGTATAGTTCCCGCAGTGTTTGATATAGTTTTAAGTTGATAACGAGTAGGATCATTTGGGTCNTCAAGAATGTTTCCATTATTATCCGTAATTGCGATTAAGCTTGGAGGTGTTTCTCCCTGAAAATTATATGCATTCTGGATATCAATATAGACGTTTAGGGCCACTTTATTCCAATACCATTTTTTGTCAATTCTTATATCTAAACCGTGATTTGCTCTTAATCGCTCTCCATTTAATCTGTTGTAATCAAATAATCCAAAAGAATTGATGTCCCAAACATATTTTAAAGATGAATTTAACGTATCATATGGAGTATATGGTGGACCTCCGGAGTACCTAAAACGGACTCCAATTTCCCAATCTTTATTTAATTTAACACCACCAGTAAGTGATATTATATGTTGGTTATCCCAAGCAGATGGACGAAACTCATCATTCTTATCTTGAAATTCACTCCTTACCCATGTGTAGGCCAAGATTCCATAAAATCGTTTACTCAGTTTTTTTTGAGCTAAAAACTCTATTCCGTAGGTTCTTCCTTCAGAAGAACTACTTACAGGCTCATTACCAATAACTCCAAAATCACCACCAAGATTAGCTAAACAGATGCTATCTCTCAGTAAAAATGGATAATTATTATATTTTTTATAAAATCCTTCAAGTGTTATTTTACTGTATGTACCGGGGTTATACTCTAGTCCAAGAACGAGGTGATTGTTGTTGATGTATTTCAAATTATTTTCCTTGTTTACTAGTTCATTATTGTTGTTTCTGTAGCCCATAACGGTGTAAGCTGGTAGTTGAAAATAACGACCTGTGTTAAAATTAATACTGCTCTTTTTGTTTATAGAGTAAGAAATACTGAGTCTTGGTGAAATTTGCTCAAGTGGATTATTCATTGATTCAGAATAATTGTTTTGATCTGTTCTTAAGCCCACCGAAAATATTAATTTATCGCTTAAAAATTGTCTACTTAATTGACCAAACAAAGAGGTTTTAATGATATTAAGTTTTGATGAGAAATTCAACGTATCTAATTGGTTCTGAATGACAATTCTTTGATATGTTGAGTTTGTGTATGTTGCGTGTTCAATTCCGGTTCCGAAATTTAGCTTCCATCCATTTTTTCTGTACGTATTTTCAAACCTAAATTTACTTTCTATTTCTTGAGAAATATAATCTTGAATCTTTCCTTCAGGGTTGTTTTCATCATTGTTATAATACTTATAAGATCTATTGTTTAGGTGGTTTCTAGAAAAAATAAAATTTTGGAAACTATTTTCTTTGAACCTAGTCCAATTTACACCTGTTGCATAATTCCATTGGGTAGAAACAGGTAAGTAGCCTAGTATGTAGTTGTTTCTTTCTAGCGATAGAGAATCATCAAGTGTTAAATTTTCTTTGGCTAATATGTTATCATTGATTCCAGTATTAAGCACAAAATCATCTATTGCTCCAAGACCAATTACTGTAATTTGATTTTTGTCGTTGATTTTGGTTTTTGATTTAAATTGAAAATCGTTGTAGGTGGGTAAAAAAGGAAGACCAATTGCTTGAAATAAAAACTGCAAATAGGATCTTCTTGCAGAGAATACAAAAGTGGTTTTTTTGTTAATTGGTCCATCTAATGTTAGTCCAAAATCACTTGAGCCCAATGTAAAGGTAGAAGCAATTCTGTCCGTATTTCCATCGATTTGTTTAAACTCCATTACTGAACTTAGTGTGTTACCTCTATTAGATGGAAATGCTCCAGTATATAAATCTACTTCTCTTATAAAATTAACATTTATCATACCTACTGGACCTCCAGAAGACCCCTGAGTAGCAAAATGATTGATGTTAGGAACTTCAATCCCATCTAGATAAAATCGATTTTCATTTGGTGCTCCTCCTCTAATTACAATATCGTTTCTAAATGATGCAGACGAAGAGACACCAGGTAATGATTGAATTACTTTTGAAATATCCCTGTTTCCTCCAGGATTTCTGTAAATTTCAGTGGCGTTTATGCTTCTTTTACTTACGGGGCTTTCAAAGCTTTTTTGAAAAGGGGATGCTGTGATTTCTACTTCTTCGAGAGAGGTCGATGAAGAGATTAACTGTATATCTAGAACGGTCGGTTTGTTGGGGTTTACAATTACTTCAGCAACAGATTTGGTATTATAACCAACAAAAGAATATGTAATGTTGTATATTCCTGGTTTAAGATTCTCAATCTTATAATTTCCGTCAAAATCAGTCGCTACACCGCTTTTTATTTGTTCAATAAATACATTTGCAAATGGTATGGTTTCATTATTAGTAGCATCAGTAACAGCCCCTTTAATAACACCACTTTGCCCTGTTAGTGATAGGAAACACACAATAAGAACTACTGATGTTAATAAACCTTTCATTTTGTTCACATTTTTTAACGTAAAATTAAACAAAAATTCATGGTTCAGCTTGGATAATGGAAAATGTTTAAGTAATTTAGCATAAAATTAAACAAATGCAGACTTATTCTATTGCTGATTTAGAAAAACTATCCGGAATTAAGTCCCATACCATTAGAATNTGGGAGAAGCGGTATGATTTGGTAAATCCACTAAGGACCGATACTAATATTCGTGCGTACAATGACAATCAGCTTAAAAAAATCCTTAATGTTTCGTTTCTTATTAACAATGGAATGAAAATCAGTAAGGTTGCATCATTAAGCAATGATGAAATTTCTGAAAAAGTTCTACAATTAACTTCTAAAGCCGAAGGTTTTGAATCTCACATTAATTCTTTTGTGTTATGTTCTCTTCAATTTGATCAAGTGTTATTCAATAATACTTATGGGCAACTTAAAGAAAAATATAATTTGGCTTTTATATATGAAAATGTATTTATACCCACTTTGAGAAGAATTGGAGCCTTGTGGTCCTCAGGAGAATTATTTCCTGCGCAAGAACATTTTCTATCAAATATGATAAAACAAAAATTTTATCATTCTATTGAAAATGCATCACCAAGTCCTAGAATCAGACAAAAAGCTTTTTTATTTTTGCCACCATGGGAAGATCATGATTTTGCTTTACTTTATTCAAATATGATTTTAAAAGAAAACGGATACGATGTAGTAAATGTCGGCAAAACAATATCATTTGATAGTATTTTACAATGTATTGATAAAATTAAACCTGATCTTCTGTTTACCACTTTTATTGTTGGTCAAAAGGTTACTGTGCTTCAACAGTTTTGTGATGATGTCAACTCAAGATCAAATTGCAAACTTTTTTATGGTGGAAATCCTGATCTGTTAAGATTAGTAAATACACATGGAAAGGTGTTTTATTCTTTACAAGAATTTGATAAGTTTTTTACCAATAAATCACTTAATTGAAAAAAATCGCTGTAATAGGCTCTGGTTTTGCTGGTCTGTCATCAGCTATAGAACTTGCAGCTCTTGGGCACGATGTCACTGTTTATGAGAAAAATAGCCAAGCTGGTGGGCGAGCAAGGAAATTAGAGATCGATGGTTTTACTTTCGACATGGGACCAAGTTGGTATTGGATGCCCGATGTATTTGAAAAGTTTTTTGCAAGACATGGTAAAAAACCCGAAGATTATTATTCACTAAAAAAATTAGATCCTGGTTTTTCTATTGTGTATGATAAAGATGAAGTTCTTGTCGTTCCTGCTTCTTTTAATGAATTAATTGAAAAGTTCGAAACTATTGAATCTGGAAGCGGAGAAATGCTGAAGAAATTCATGAGGAAGGCAGCTATTAAGTATGAAATTGGTATGACCGACCTTGTTTACAAACCTTCACATTCTTTGCTTGAGTTTATTAATTTGCAAGTACTCAAAGGCCTTTTTCATTTAAATATTTTTACTAACTTCAGATCTTATGTTAGAAAGTATTTTAAAGATTCAAGATTGATTAGGTTAATGGAATTCCCAGTTCTTTTTCTAGGTGCAACACCCCAAAATACCCCTGCACTATATTCTTTAATGAATTACACTGGTCTTTATCAAGGTACTTATTATCCTATTGGTGGCTTCAATGAAGTTATACAAGGCTTAGTAGCACTTGCAAACGAAAAAGGAGTTAAAATTAAAACGAATAGTGATGTTCAGGAAGTTATCGTTAAAAATTCAAAAGCTAATGGGCTTAGGGTTAACGATACTATTCATTTGTTCGATGCAGTTGTTGCAGGTGCTGACTACCATCATGTTGAACAAAACATGTTACCCGAAAACTTAAGAAATTACTCTAAAAAATACTGGGAAAACAGAGAAATGGCACCTTCTAGCTTATTGTTCTATATTGGAGTTGATAAAAAACTTGAAAATGTAAATCATCACACTTTGTTTTTCGATGAAGACTTTGATGAACATGCAAAAGAAATTTATGATAATCCAAGTTGGCCAAAGTCACCCCTGTTTTATATGAGTTGTGCTTCCATCACTGACGACACCATTGCCCCTAAAGGAATGGAAAACTTAATGATACTTATTCCTCTAGCTCCTGGATTAGATGATAGTGAAAAAATGCGCGAACACTACTTTCAAATTGTACTTAAGCGAATAAAAGATTTAACAGGAAATGATATCGAAAATAACATAATTATCAAAAAGTCATATTGCGTGAGCGACTTTGAAAAAGATTATAATGCGTTTAAGGGTAACGCTTATGGCTTGGCAAATACATTACGCCAAACGGCTATCCTCAAGCCAAGGATTAAAAATAAAAAGGTTAACAACCTTTATTATACTGGGCAGTTAACTGTTCCTGGACCAGGAGTGCCACCGTCCATTATTTCCGGACAAATAGTGGCAATAGAGATGGATAAACACTTAAAAAAAGCGTCATGATAGAACTTTACCACACCGTTTCTAATAATGCTAGTAAAAATATAACTCGTACCTATAGTACTAGTTTTTCTTTTGGAATAAGTTTACTAGATAAATCCATACACAATGCCATATATGCTATATACGGTTTTGTAAGACTTGCAGATGAAATCGTAGATACTTTTCATGATTTTCCTAAGAGAGAAATTCTAGAAGAATTTAAAAGTGACACCTACAAGGCGCTAGATCGAGGTATCAGTATAAATCCAGTATTGCACGCCTTTCAAATGGTGGTAAATGAGTACAATATAGATCGTGCTCTTATCGATAAATTTCTGGAGAGCATGGAGAAAGATCTTAATGAAATCACCTACTCTAGNTTAGCCTATGACGACTATATAGTTGGTTCAGCTGAAGTGGTTGGCTTGATGTGTCTAATGGTTTTTGTNAATGGGGANAAATCTTTGTATGATGAATTAGAAGATCCTGCAAGAAGACTTGGGGCAGCTTTCCAAAAAGTAAATTTTTTAAGAGATGTNAAAGCGGATTTTGAAGACCTTGGAAGAAGTTATTTCCCCGGAGTAAACCTGACTAATTTTACTCATATTGAAAAATTAAAAATTGAAGCTGATATTGCNGAAGATTTTCATTTTGCATTAGAAGGCATTAAAAAATTACCNTCCTCTTCAAAACTTGGAGTGTATGTAGCTTATCGATATTANATGTCCTTGTTCAAAAAAATAAAAAGCGTGCCTTCCGAAAGGTTAATGCATGAAAGAATAAGGGTAGCTAATACAAAAAAATTGTATATTACTTTCAAGTCGTATTGCAGAAATCAATTGAATTGGATTTAACAAACATACTTATATTTCTCTTTGTATTTTTTTTNATGGAGTTTGTGGCCTGGTTCACACACAAATACGTGATGCACGGTTTTCTTTGGTATTTTCATAAAGATCATCACACCAGAGACAATAAGGGTGTTTTTGAAAAAAACGATTTCTTCTTTTTAATTTTTGCTGTACCGGGGTCCTTTTTTATGATGTATGGTATTCATATAGGTATAGTATATTTTCCTTTTTGGATAGGTCTAGGAATTACTGTTTATGGTGCAGCTTATTTTTTTGTTCATGATTTATTTATCCATCAAAGGTTAAAGGTGTTGAAGAACACTAAAAATAAATATTTATTAGGCATTAGAAGAGGCCACAAGGTACATCACAAAAAACTTACTAAGCAGGACGGAGAATGTTTTGGGATGTTATTAGTTCCCTATAAATATTTTAAACTGTATAAATAAGTATGGATACCTATTTATACCTGATAATAAACTTATCAGCTATTTTAATCCCCTTCATATTTTCATTTCACAAGAAGCTAAATTTTCATTATCATTTTAAGAGTTTTTTGGTAGGTTTTTTGTTCATGTTCCCTCTTTTTATAGTTTGGGATATTTATTTCACTAGAATTGGCGTTTGGGGTTTTAATAGCAATTATCTGATGGGGTTTTCGTTATATAATCTACCGATTGAAGAATGTCTATTCTTTTTATGTATCCCTTTNAGTTGNATTTTCACTTATCATGTTGTGCTCACATTATCCAAAAATAAATCAGATTTTAAGTCCAAAANATGGTCTGTAGTTGCTAGCGTAGTTTTTTTACTTTTTGGTATGATTCATTTAAATAAAATGTATACCAATACCACTTTTGTATTGCTTGCTTTAGTGATATTGATTGCCCCCTATTTTGTAAATATGAGAGTATTTTTAAAAACATTTTTGATCTTACAAATTCCATTTTGTATGGTGAACGGCTTGCTCACNGGTTCTTTAATAGAGAATCAAGTGGTATGGTATAATAATAATGAAAACCTATCATTTAGATTAGGAACNATTCCTGTCGAGGATGTGTTTTATGCATTACTTATGCTCTTGCTTGTCATGATAGGATATCAGGTCAGTTTAAATAAAAAAAACCAAAAACTAACTTTTAANTGATTATCAAAAACTTGAAAATGTTGTATTTTCAGTACTAAAAAAATAAATCATAAGATAAGCTTCCTAGCATACCTCCTAAAAAGGGTCCCANAATGGGTATCCACGAATAACTCCAATCTGATGATCCTTTACCTTTAATNGGTAGTAAATAATGCACTATCCTTGGGCCAAAATCTCTTGCCGGATTGATAGCGTACCCTGTTGTGCCTCCCAGGCACAATCCAATAGTGACCACAATTAATCCTACTACAATTGGGTTAAGGCCTTCAGTAAATTCGTTTGAACCAATTGATCTCAAGAGGAANAATAAAAAAAAAGTTCCCATAATCTCACTAAATAAATTTGAAAAAGAATTTTTAATAGCNGGGCTAGTTGCGAATACTCCTAATTTTTTTTCACTTTCTGTAGTTTTCTCCCAATGAGGCAAGTAATGAAAATACACCATTACTGAGCCTAACATAGCCCCCAATAATTGTCCTGAAAAATAATAGGGGACATCACTCCAACCCCTAAACTGTTCATTAAATTCTCCAGAAACAGCTAGCCCTAACGTAACGGCAGGATTTATGTGTGCTCCACTTATACTGCCTACTGCATAAATAGCCATCGTAACGGCCAACCCCCAAGCCAATGTAATGATGATCCAACCGGAACCTTTTGCCTTAGAAAAAGATAACATATCTCCGGCTACCACTCCGCAACCTAAATAGATTAATATAAATGTTCCTAAAAATTCAGCAAAAAAGATAGACATATTATGGTTTTAATTTATTCAATAAATATACTCTTCAAATATTGTAATGCAAAGTGTGCAATTTCATTTCGACAATTTCTATAACAGTGTTTTATATAATTTTCAGAGCCATTTATTTTTGAGGGGTCCTTAAAATTTTTATGACAATGTATCGCATTTTTAAGGTAAATAGGACAGGATTCATTAGCATGATCACAAACAGTAATTAAGTGTGAGAATTCAATATGATTAAATTCTTCAATTTTGTTAGAACTGTGCTTACTTATGTCAATTCCAATTTCTTGCATGGTTTCAATGGCTTTTGGATTTACTCCTTCAGCATTGATACCTGCACTATAAACATTTGCATCCCAGTTATTCAAATCACAAAAATGTTTTAAAAATCCTTCTGCAATTTGACTTCTACAGCTGTTTCCTGTACATAAAACTAAAAAATTGATTTTTTCATTTTTTATTGTCTTCATGTAAATTTTATTACCTTAAATTCTTTGTAATATTGCAATTATTATGAAGATAAGAACGCCCTTTCAGTTTACCATTTTGTTATCTTTTTTAGGTGCCTTATTGTTAATTACAATGACTTATTTTTTTCTTGAAAAGTATTTGGGACATCAGTATCCACTCTCTACATATATACTCTTCTTTTTTTCTTGTTTTTTATCTGTAGCCATTTTGGTGTACCTTTTATTAGAATCCTTTATAAATCAGAAGATAAGGTTGCTTTACAGAATGATTCAAAATTATAAATTGTCAAAAAATGATCTGAAAATTAACATGAAAGAAGATGTACTTTCTGCAAGTGAAACTGATATATTTAAGTGGGTAAAAATAAACAGGGCTGAATTTGCCAAATTAAAACAAGAAGAAAAATTCAGGAGAGAATTTATAGGTAATCTGGCGCATGAATTAAAAACACCCATATTTAGCATTCAGGGGTATATATTGACACTACTCGAAGGAGGTATTGATGATAAGAATGTAAATAGAAAATTTTTAAATATTGCATTAAATGGGGTAGAAAGAATGAATCAAATTATATCTGATCTTGATATGATTACAAAATTCGAGTCTGAGAAAATTGATATGGAATTCAAGGAAAATGATTTGGTGTTAATTTGCGAAGATATTATGGAGAGTTTAGCCTTGAAGGCAAAAGAAAAACAAGTGACCATTAAATTTTCTAAAAACTACGATAGTCCAATTAATGTATTATGTGATAAATCCAAAATAAGTCAAGTATTCCAAAATTTGATTGTAAATGCAGTAAATTATTCTGAAAACAAAAGCATAGTCTCTATTCGTTTTATTAACCTAGGAAAAAACATTTTGATAGAAATTGAAGACGAAGGAATTGGTATTAACGAAAAACATCTTAATAGATTATTTGAACGCTTTTATAGAGTAGATAAAA
>NZMV01000038.1 GCA_002694645.1 Crocinitomicaceae bacterium
CCGCTTTGTTGTGCTTCTGCAAATGCAGCTCTTGAACTAATGCATAAAGATGATTTTTGGCCAAAACTAAAAGGAATTGAAAACCGAATTAATTATCATATTTCTAGATTAAAAACTTATCAATTTGTCAGAGATGCGAGATGNNTAGGGGCAATAGGNGCAATTGAAGTGGATAGAGGAGGGAAATCTTCCTATTTTAATGANTCNGGAAAAGANATTTATAAAAAACTNCTTNAAAAAGGAGTGATACTGAGGCCACTTGGAAATGTTTTNCCCGTTGTTGTACCCTATTGTATCCAAGAAAATGACATTGACCATATTTTTAACTCTTTAGAGGAAATTCTAAATAATAATTAGAGTTAAATATTGTCATAAACTAATTTGAAGTCAAGGTTGTAATTAAGCTTAGAAAATTCATTTTCTTCATAAAATAGATGCTTTCCATTTTCAAGCATTGATTTTGCNTTNGAAGGGTCNTTTTTCTTGTAATAATTCGCGTATTCCAACAAAGCAAACCTCAATATAAACTGTTGCGATTTAGTCATNTATTTCAAACTAAACTTATTGTCTTTATATTCAGCTAGTTTGGGTTTACATATTTTGAAATATTCTTTAGCGGTGGACTTGTTTTTGGTCAAATTGCAAAGAAGTGCATACAATAGTTTTGCTCCATAATCATCAGGGTCCATGTCACACGTTTTTTTACACAGCCCTGTTGCTTTTCCATAAGTTGCGTCAGTTCCTTCTAATATGTAATTTTCGATTTCCTCAATCATAACAAGCTTGAATGCATCGATGTAATCTTCAGCATCATCTTTAAATTTATACTCTTTATCTTTTTTTCTGTATTTGGCAGCAAATGATATNGCTGTTTTGTATGCTTTAGGATAATTATTGGTGTATTTATGGTCTCTACTCATTTCAAAACTGGCTTTTGAAACATATAAGTAGGGCAGTGGATCTTTTTTCGTCTTTTCTTTGAGCGTGTATTTCATCGCCTTGTTAAAACAAATGTCATATTTNTCGTCCACATAAAACAATAGTAAATCCATGTAGTCATTATCGGTTTGACTTACTACAGGATTTATTCGGAAAATGGTTACTCCAAAAACCAGAATTAATATGTGTTTATAATTCATTNTAGAATAATGATAACAACTTCTGTGCCTAAAATACAATTATTTACAAGAAATANGTGTACTCAATTTTAAAGATAAAGTTTCAATTCATCTAAATTCTATAAAATGATAGATTTGTATCATGAAATGGATTGGAGATAAAATTTCATATGAAAAACATGATGATTTCCTAACAATTATCATCACTGGAAAAACAGAATTATGGAAAGCAAATTTGATGTTAGTATGGATTGTGGCCTGGTTAGGTGCTGGTATTTCAATCTTATATTTCAGTTTATATACGGATTCTTTTGAAGGGCAACAATGGTATGCATACACTTTTTTTGCCTTTTGGTTCTATTTTTTTTATAAAATATTGAGAGTGTATTTATGGAGAAAATTTGGGATGGAATATATTAAAATCGATGCTGATCGTTTCAGCTTTAAGAGATCTATATTTAGTTATGGTAAAGCACACGAAGTACTCACTGAAAACATTAAAAAATTTAAGATAGAAGACTTTAATAAAAAATCATATGCTAAAACTTTTAATGACTCTTTTTGGGTNCTGGGTCAAGGAGTTATNACGTTAAATACTATCGATAATGAATTGAATTTTGGCAGTCAATTATCAAAAGAAGAAGCCAAAAANTTGGTAACTACGATAACAAAATTTTTATCTAAATTAAAATCAATTTAATAATTCAAACGAATTTGTTTTTATTCTTTTCGTTGGGAAACCATCTACCATTTCTTCAAGGATCATTTGCTGAGCAATCTTTTCTTGCATCACTTCTCCAACTGTTTTTATTTTTCCAATAGGTATATNTCTATTATGACAATTTTCTAATAGCCAGCTTGATTTTAAAACACTTGTTTTATCATTGATAATTTTCATTAATTCTTCCCTTTTAGTTACTCTTTTTTGATTGGTGTTAAAATCGATATTTGCATTTAATTTGATAAGTTCACAAAATGAGACAAATTGCTTGTCTGTACCAATGGCTAAAATCAGTTTGGTACCGTCCATGCTGTTGATGATATCGCCATATGGTGCAATATTAGGATGTAAAGTGCCAAGTTTTTTAGGATTATGTTCAGCCATCAGATAATTTGAAGACTGATTCATCAATGAAGCAATTGCTGTTTCCTCAAGGGTTGTTTTGATATGGCATCCTTTGCCTGTTTTTTCTCTTTTTAGTAATGCTATTAAAATCCCTTCTTTTATTTGGTGAGCGGCTAGTACATCAATTAAAGCAACAGGCATCTTAGCAAATTCATTTTGTGTTCCACACATGGATAAAAAACCTGTTTCAGCTTGTAATACTACATCAAAAGCTACTCTTTTGGGATTTGATTTAAATCCACCGATATGAGCATAAATGACTTTGGGATTTATTGTTTTACAATCATTATATGAAAGTTGAAAACGTTTTGAGTCTCCATGTTTAAAGTTGGTAATGACAACATCACTTTTCTTGATATAGTCTTTCAATAAAACCATGTCTTTATGATTGTTAAAGTCTAGGAATTTATGCTTTTTCCCATAATTCACTGAACAGAAATAAGCTGAAGGTGCTTCATATTTTTCATTAGCCAGTTTCCATTTCCTAGTTATGTCTCCTCCTGCAATCTTGTTTTCAATTTTAACAACGTTTGCTCCTAGCTCAGAAAAAAACATGCCTACGGCAGGACCGGCAAGTACATTTGAAAGCTCTAAAATATTGAGGTGGTTTAGCATTTTATATGATTATTTCACAAAAATATTAATTCATTTTTAGCATATTTAGTCATTATATGAAGACGACTTAATGTCAACACAAAAAAAATTTGGAACTTTTAGTGGTGTATTAACTCCCTCACTGCTGACTATACTTGGCGTAATCATGTATATGAGGCTTGGTAGTGTTGTAGGATATTCTTCTGGAATTTTTCAGGTAGTTCTTATAATTGTCTTTTCTCATTTAATATCGGTTACAACTGGTTTAAGCGTATCCTCAATTGCTACAGATAAAAAGATTGATAAGGGAGGGATTTATTACATGCTAACTCGAAGTTTAGGTTTGCCAATTGGTGGTGCTATNGGCCTNACTATTTTNTTTGCTACAGCTTTGAGTATTGCCCTCTATTTNATNGGTTTTTCTGAAAGTTTAATCCCGGTTTTAAATGATGCCTTTGGAATAGGAGAAATNACNGTAAATAAACTTAGGTTAATTGGAACAATTGCTCTTCTGCTTGTGTTAGCTGTAGCTTATATTAGTACAAGTTTTGCTCTCAAAATTCAATATGTTATTTTGGCTTTGATTATNCTTTCGTTAGGTTCCATTTTTTTGGGATCTGCTAAAGGTTTAACGGTAGGAAATGATCAAATATCGTCACCAAACTTTGCAGTTTTATTTGGTATTTTTTTCCCTGCNGTAACTGGTTTCACTGCTGGTGTAGCTATGAGTGGAGATTTAAAGAGTCCAAGGATATCGATCCCTTGGGGAACAATGTTATCCATNACTATAGGTCTAGTTGTTTACCTAGCATTAGCTTTCTTCATTTACTATAATATTGATAGCGAAATACTTAAAACAAACAATAATGTACTTATTGAATTTGGCGCTATCCCACTACTGGTTCTAGGTGGTGTTTGGGGTGCTACATTATCATCTGCATTAGGTGGAATTTTAGGAGGGCCAAGAATTTTGCAGGCTATGTCACTTGATTTAATTACTCCTAAAATCTTTGCTAAGGGTCACGGTGTAAATAATGANCCTAGAAATGCCCTTTTTCTCACTTTTATCATTGCAGAAATGGGTATTCTAATAGGTGAATTAAATGTCATTGCTGAGCTTGTCGCTATGTTTTACATGGCAGCCTATTTATTTATCAATATTTCCTGCTTNCTTGAGCAGTGGTCTAGTCCAGATTTCAGACCCAAATTTAAAATACCTATAGCAGTGTCTCTTGTAGGTGCCATTGCCACTTTTTTGTTAATGATTCAGTTAAATCTAGCAGCTACATTGGTAGCTGTAATTGTGATGATGGCATTTTGGTTTTGGTTATCCAAAAAGGATTTGGTATTAGGTACAGGTGATGTGTGGTTTAGCGTATGGACTTCGATTGTCAAAACTGCATTGAAAAATCTGCAAAAAAAATCAGTACATAAGCGAAATTGGCAACCCAATATTTTATTATTTAGTGGGGGAACAAATAATAGACCCCATTTAATTGAATTTAGTAAATCCATTATGGGTAGGGGTGGAATGGTTTCTAATTTTGACTTAATTGAGGTAGAGTCTGCATCTACCCTTTTTCCAAAATCACATCAAATTGTTAAAGACGAAGAAATTGCTGATGACACTATTTTTCATAGGAAATTATATTGTCAAAATATTTTCAAAGGTATTGAAACCATAGCCAATACTTACGGNTTTACTGGTGTAGATCCAAACACAATTTTNATGGGATGGGCTAGAAATACAAAAGATCCCAAGTGGTTTGGAGAGATGACGAATAAACTTAAAGATCTAGATTATAATATTCTTTTTTTAGACTATGATCAAGATCGAGGTTTTGGAAAATATGCAGAAATAAATATTTGGTGGACCGAATTTAATAAGCAGAACGAGCTTGGTCTNCAAATGGTTAAGTTTCTAAGAAATTCCCCCTGGTGGAAAAGTGCAACCTTGAAGATTTATTATGTAAATAACGCTGATAAAGAAAACAAACAAATAGAACAAATTATTCAACTTATGTTGGATAAAAAAAGAATGAGGGCTGATGTAGTTGTAATTGATAATACTACNGAACAGAAGGATATAAATGATCATATTAAAACAAGAAGCCACGAAGCAGATTTAATATTGATGGATTTGCCACTNTTAGAAAAAGATAAGGAAAATGATTTTATTGAAGCTTCCAATTTGCTTTTTACTACAATTGGATCAGCGCTATTTATAGAGGCTTCATCTGCATTTGAAATTAGTGATATTAAGTTGCTAAAATCTGATTTAGAGAACGTAGAACCGAAAACTTCCAAAACTAAGACCTTATCCACATCTAAACCTGAGCTGATCAAAAGNCATGATACCAAATTAGATGATAAGTTGGGTGTTTTACAGAANCANTTGATAGAATTTAATAATCTTCTTTCTTTAAACTTCAGTGACATACTGGACGAACTAACTGTTTATTACCAACAAATTTTAGATTCGGAAGATCATTCAAGTGATACCATATACCAATTATATGATAGTGAATATATTTTAAAATTGAGTGAAGAAATTGCAGATCAAATGGGCGTATTTATTGATNATTATCATAATAAAATATTATCGTTAATCAANGNTCAGGATAAATACATTTGGTTTGAATTGAATTCCAACTTTATAAATGAAAAATACATTTCAGGAACTAAAAATGGATTAGTTCAAAAGTACCTTCGCCAATTGAGTACAGGAAAGTTAATCAGAATCAAAATCCCCTACAAAAGATTACTTACTTATTGGTATAAATCAAATTTCACTAATGACTTGTTATCAAATTTAGATTTGGTTGGCATTATTAATTTGAATTTTTTAAATCAGTTTAAAAACAGATCTAAAGACAAAAAAGTCAGTTTAATTAGGACCAAAGATGAGGCTATAGAAACATTCCAACAGAAAATGGACATGTCCGTAACCAAACTTATCAATGCTATTTTAACGGACGTAGTTAAAGGGAATTTAAGATCGTTAATTGCAAATAGAGAAGAAGAATTCAGTCCAAAATCATACAAAAGAAAGCTAGAAGAAATTGGTGATTTTTCTTATTGGTTTGGAAAAAATATTTTCATATTACATAATCATAAAATTTTTCAAATTGGTAACGTGATATTAAATGAATTTTCTTTGGCAAACATTGATTTAGTATTTCATAACCTTAAAAGAGAATTAGAAGCTAATTATAAGGTTAGAATAGAAAAAATAAATGCTACTTCCCTTAGAAATGTCAAAAATCTATCCAAAATTATTACTTCTTTTGAAGATGCGTTAGCCTATACAAATAGAGCCATACAGCCTCTTGTTTCAAAGGTGGAGACCCGAACCTTGGTAGAAAAGTTCCCTTCTGAAATTGACTTATATCCTTTGGAATCTATAAGCGGCTTCTTAGAAAAACAAACCAATTTGGTTGAAAGGACATTTTACCTAAACTCGACATTGAATTCTATTTATCAAAAAGAAATTGCACTGAAAATAAAATCAATATCAACGGAAAATTTAACTTGGTTAAAGGACAATACAGAGGATTTAATCAATAATATAAAATTACTTGTTTTTACACTTGAAAATCAGGATAATAAAAAGCTAGTTAAGGAAGTAAAAGACAAACTGCAGGAAAAAATCAAGGATTTTAAAAGCAATCTATNTTCTTTTATAGAAAGGGTTGAAGTNCAAAGAGAAGAGTTGAACAAAACTGCTTCCTTGTTTTTGAATGAAAATTACATTTTTAAAAACAGCAGTAGGAGAGAGGTCAAATCAANCACCAATGAAAACTCTATATCAAGTAAGATTGTAAACTGGCAGNNTNTTTTCTCAGACCAAATAAATAAAATTCTTGATCGAATTTCCAAAGANAATTCGGACAACTATATTCTTGGNAAATCAGAAAGGTTATTTAGAATTAGAGATTTTATGNAAACCGTTTCTATTGATGAATCANTGAATAAAGGAAGCGCAGAGACGTACATTCAATTATTCAACACACTAGCTCAACCTAACCAATTGTATGATTCTTTTGTAAACAAACAATTGGAACTGTTCAAGCAAATTGCTCAAAATCATATTGAATTAAATGAAAATATAGTATTAGTAAGTGGTGACCCAAGTTCTGGAAAATCATATCTTATCAATAGCTTCATCAAAACTCAGAAACATCAAAAGTGTTTTACAATGCATACGGAAGATGAAATACTTCCATTAAAGAGAGTTTTAAATACCTTTCAATTAATAGATTCAAATAATCAATTTATTCAATTAAAAAATATTAAAAGTGGTTCTATAGTTGTAATAAATGACCTTGAATTGTATTGGAGAAAAACAAGTGGCGGCTTAAAACAAATAAATCAGTTACTTATGTTAATTCAGTCATATCCTGAGGTCCTATTTGTTCTAGAATGTAACATGTTACTTTTGTCACATTTAAATGAATGTACAAATTTGAGTGAAAAAGTGATAAGCTATATTCAAACTTCCTCATTTTCAAGTGATAATATTGAAAAGGCGTTGAATGAAAAAAATAAGATTTCGGGTAAATCTATTATTTTAAAAGGTGATCAATTTAAATTTGGAACCTTCAGCAAATTTCAAGTAAATGCAAAAAAATTAGAAACCTTGAGTTCTGGAAATATTGGTTGGTTAAATACAATATGGATGTCTTTTCTTTCCTACGATGAAAGTGGGGAAATACAGCTTAATCCCAATTATGAATCTTATTTTCCAGATGTATTTAGCGATGAAGATTTACAGATTTTGCTTCAGTTATACTGGCATAAAAAATTGAGATTAGAAGACTTTAATTTGTTTTTTCATCATTGGGGAGAAGATAGAGTTAATCAGGTGCTGGCTTTTCTAAAAAGTCAAAACCTAATTACAAATCTGAATGATTATTTTGAAATCAATAAAGTCATTCTACCCTACCTAAAATCTTTATTCATTAATAAAAACTATATTTTTTAATGACTGTACTTCCCTACATATTTAAAACCCTACTTCAGCTTATNATAATTTTGTCCTGTATTTACGGTTTTAAGGTGGTATTGTCTTCCATACTAAAAAGTAAACCTATCAGAAAAAGAGCGGTATTCTATTTTAATGTTTTTACNTACTTTGTTTGGATTGTTTTTGTGTTGATTAAAATTTCTGATGCTGCTGGAGAAAATCCAATATTTTCAATACCCATAATTTTACTCTTATTGGTTTTNATGTGGGATTTTCTCAAAAANTTTTTTCTTGGAATTATCTTCTCNTTCCAATATGGGTTTTTAGNAGATACNTTTGTTGTAATAAATAATAAACANGGTAAAATAACCAACTTTTCTTCTTCTTATTTTGAGCTATTTACAAACAACGGAAAACAAGTTAAAATTAAATACAAAGAAGTTTATAATGGTCGATTTGAGATTTTCAAAGGAGAATTAAATAGAATACACAGAAAAATAAAACGTGAATTATTAANAGACATAAATGAGCTAAAAATAAAGATTATGAATCACCCCTTATTTTTATTAAATAGTTCTTTTAAATTTTCTGAAGAGATAGATGAAAATGGGGTAGAATGGTTTAGATTTCATTTTAATGTAGTTAATTATAAAGAAGCGAAAGAGATAAATACCTTTCTAAATCAGATTTTAACTCCTAAATCTAANTCTTCTAACTAAGCAGGATTTTTATCTTTGTTATATGGGAAACTCTTTTGGTAAAATATTTAAATTAANAACTTTTGGAGAGTCACATGGTAGTATGATTGGTGGAGTAATTGAAGGTTGTCCTGCGGGNGTAGANATTGATGAAACCTTTATTCAAAAGGAACTAAATAGAAGAAAACCCGGCCAGAGTCATGTTACTACTGCTAGAAAAGAAGACGATAAAGTTTCTTTTCTTTCAGGTATTTTTAATGGTAAATCAACCGGAACTCCAATAGGTTTTTTTATTCCTAATAACAACAAGAAAAGTGCGGACTATGAAAATATAAAAAACGTGTTTAGACCATCACACGCGGATTTCACCTATCAAGAAAAATATGGTATTCGTGATTTTAGAGGTGGTGGAAGGTCTTCAGCAAGAGAAACGGCATGTAGAGTTGTGGCAGGAGCTATTGCAAAGCTTATCTTATTAAAATATGATATTGAAATCCTAGCCTATGTAAAAAGCGTTGGTCATATTGAAATGGAACCAGACTTAGATAAAATGGGTTCTTTAAGAGAATTATCAGAGTCCAATGTAGTAAGGTGTCCAGATCTAACAGTAGCTAAAAAAATGATTAGTTTGATAGAAGAAGTCAAACATAAAGGCGATACGGTAGGTGGTCAAATATTTTGTTTCGCAAAAGGGGTGCCTTCAGGACTAGGTGAGCCAGTATTTGATAAGCTGCATGCTGATTTAGGTAAAGCTATGCTTTCTATAAACGCAGTTAAAGGGTTTGAATATGGCTCGGGTTTTGAAGGAACTAAAATGAAAGGGTCTGAGCATAATGATGTGTTTGAAAATGTGAGCGGTAAAGTAACAACAAAGACTAATTATTCTGGCGGTGTTCAAGGCGGAATATCCAACGGAGAGACTATTTACTTTAACGTTGCTTTTAAGCCTGTTGCTACAATTTTATCCGATCAATCGACCATAAATGAATCTAAGGAAAATATTAAAATTAAGGTTCAAGGCAGACATGATCCTTGTGTGTTGCCAAGAGCAGTTCCTATAGTTGAATCCATGACTGCACTGGTTTTGGTAGACCATTTATTAAGAAACAGAACTTCAAAATGGTAAAGAAGAAAAAATCACTTCCCCTACACTGGCAAATTATCATCGGTTTAGTTTTAGGACTACTTTATAGTCTAATTGCTACATTAAATGGATGGACAGAATTTACAGCTGATTGGATTACCCCATTTGGTAAAATATTTATTAACGCACTAAAGCTTATTGCAGTTCCTTTAGTTTTAGTTTCTCTAATTGTAGGCATTTCCTCTATGAATAACATAAGTACATTAGGTAAAATGGGTGGAAAATCCATTTCACTTTACTTAATTACAACCGTAATCGCCATTAGTGTAGGATTAGGACTAGTAAATCTGATTCAGCCAGGAAAATTTATCAAAAGTGATACCAGAGTTAGGCTGGTTGA
>NZMV01000039.1 GCA_002694645.1 Crocinitomicaceae bacterium
TCCACTAACCACATCCTTTTTGGGAAGTACATTCCCGATATCTAGAAATAGATCTAAATAATCAGTAGGCACTTTTTCTTTAAATGCACCTACTTGGACTCTAAATTTTACCAATTTTGGATCAACTGCATTTATAGAAGGAGTAGAACTTAACGAAATATCCTCGATTAAACCTGGTTTAACATCGAATCCTGCTTCTCTAAGCGTCACACGTTTACCGTCTTTAAATGCTACTATAAAGGCATCATTATAACCAGAAGTTGTCAAATTCACCTTGTGAGAAGCTGCTTTAGATTTGTCTGTATAAGAACCAGAGAAATAACGATACAATCCATCATCTCCCTTTACAGAAACCACTTCTGGAAGATCAGCAAATACCGATTTACTAATTTTTCTACTGAAGGCACCTATTTGAATTCTAAAAGAAGCCAATTGTGTTTCTGGATCTATAACAGGTACGAATTCATCATCTCCTGTTTCATTGTTTTGTGATTCATTTGCAACTTTAATAGATTCTACAATTTCATCGACATCAACAGATGTGATCTCATCCTGATCATTTATTTCTACTACTCCTTGAACTTGAACACTGTCTTCCTCTAATTCTTTTATCACATCTGCAACCATATTAGGATCGTATCCACCCATCACATATAAAATAGAATCTCCTGATTCTTTTACCTGAAAGTCTCTATTTGCTAGTTTTTTCCATAATTCGTCTTCTGAAACCCCCTGAATATCAGATCCAACAACAACGTAGAGTTCTTTAGCTTTTGGTTTAAGTGTTTTGGTATTAATTAATGTCTTCAGTGATCTTGGATCTGAACTCCAAGTACGCTGCAGGGTATCCCAAGCTGTAAATTCACCTATTGAATCTTTGTATCTTCTGAAATTCTCAATATGTTGATCATCNGTCATCGTTACTCCTTTCATATCTACCAAGGCCCCCTCCATACTTAATAATTCATCATCAAAGCTATTGGCTACTCCGTCTAAATCATCATCTAGAGGACAACCAAGTTCATCTACCACTACTCCTGGTGGTGTATTGGCACATCTATCCATATGATCTACCACCATATCACCATCTGAATCGATTGTGTCTTCTCTGTAATATTGTTCAGAATCTTCATCAATAACATCAAACTTGGGTTTCTTTTTGGACTTAATGTTAAAATCATAGGACATGGCAATATGAGTATATAATAACTTATCATTTCTGGCATCACCTATTCTGTTTCCAACACTTTCGTTAGTTACCCCGTCAATTANATCAGTAAAAGTAAAATGTACCGCTGTGCCTACCCGGAACTTNAATTTATTACCTACATGGAAATTAGCTCCNAACTCTAATGGTATTCCAAGAGTTCTTTCTTGATATTTACCGAAACCATCNAAATTTTGTTCTCTTATGTCTGACTCGTAGGTGTAATCTCTTACTAAGTCTATAGCATTATCCGCATTAGGATCATTTTCAGCTAAATCTTTAATAGATCCGTCAGACCAATAATGATAAGTATTTCCATTTGCGTCCTGAAGATCAGTTTTTGATAAAAATTCAATAGATTCTAAACCTACATGTATGTATGGCTCCACANTTCTACCNTTTCTAAGGAACTGATTAAAGTTGTAATTTATGGTAACACCACCTGTAGTAATGTTTGAATTAAAATTAAGATTACGTGTTAATGTTCTTTCATTAGCGCTTATTTGCCCAAAAAGAACATAAAAACCTAAATCCAAGAAGTCATTTAAAGGGTTTATTAATCTTAATGTAGTTGCCAGTCTACTCACCATTGGGTGATATCCTTGGTGGTTAGATCCAATATCTCCGTAAAATGTCAGCATACCTGTCCCTAAACTCACTTGAGGTTTGAAAATAAACTCATCTTCGGTTGAAGATTCAAAATCTTTTTCTTGTTCATCAATTGGGTAAAAATCAAAATCTTCAGATGATTCTNCATCCTCNACATTTGGAACGGAATCATCAAATTCGTCAGTAGGTTCTATTTCTAGATCTTCATTATTAATGGAATCTGTAGTATTTTCAATAATNGAATCTAACGGTGCAATTGTATCAACCTNTTGGAATATATCGATAGAATCTTGCACATTTCCATCAGCATCATCTAAAACTTGGGCATTTCCAATCAAGTAGAAAATTGAAAAACTAACAACNAATATGTATCTTAATTTGAACATCTACAGGGAAACTTTATACGATAATCATTTGATATAGTTTCTAAATATACATCAATTTACACAAAATAATTTTTTATCATTCTATTATTGATATGGAAATAAATGTAGTTTTTATCTTAGCCTTAAATTTACACTATGTCTGAAGAAAACGGCTACGTCCATCTAGAAACAGATGAATTAGGAATTTCTACCATCACTTTTTTTCATCCACAAAGTAATTCTTTACCNTCATTTTTATTGAATAAGTTGGCTNAAANCATNGAANATGCAGGGTTGGACAACAANACTAAAGTGATCAAACTTCAATCTGGNGGTNANAGGACTTTTTGTGCCGGAGCTAGTTTTGATGAATTACANTCTATTGAAAATATTGATGAAGGCATCGCCTTTTTTTCAGGTTTTGCGAAAGTTATAAACGCAGCAAGAAAATGTCCAAAACTAATTATTGGGAGAGTTCAGGGTAAAGCTGTTGGTGGTGGTGTGGGCATGGCTAGTGCTGTAGATTATTGTTTTGCTACAAAATATGCTNCTGTTAAGCTCAGCGAACTAGCTATTGGAATTGGACCTTTTGTAGTNGGACCAGCAGTACAAAGAAAAGTGGGGTTATCTGCTATGAGTACTCTAGCGATAGATGCCACAAGTTGGTATAGTGCNGAGTGGGCNAAAGAAAAAGGACTGTATGCATCTATTTACGANACTACTGAAGAGATGGATGAGGCTGTTCAAAAATTGTGTTGTAAACTAGCCTTNTCACACGNAAGCGCCACANTAAAATTAAAAAAAATCTTTTGGGAAGGAACCGAAAATTGGGATAATCTTTTAACAGAAAGAGCAAAAATTTCTGGTGAACTCATTTTATCCTCTTATTCTAAGGATGCCATTAAGAAAATCAAAGGGAAATAATCATGTCATTTCCTAAAATACACTTTGGAGACGTCAATCAATATGCCACAAAAATTGATGAAACTAACGCTAATAAAAAAGTGTTCATTTTCATTGATGAAAATACACAAAACTGGCTATCACATTTTCAAGTTTCTACATTTAAAACTGCTTTTGTTCTGGTTTTAAAAGCCGGCGAACACAATAAAAATTTAAAGCAGGTTGATTTAATTTGGAATTTTCTAAATCAAAAACTCGCAAACAGAAATGATGAAGTGTACATTATAGGCGGTGGAGTGATTTGTGATTTAGCGGCATTTGCCATTTCTACTTTTAAAAGAGGTATTCCATTTCATCTTGTACCTACTACATTATTAGCCATGGTAGATGCATCTATTGGAGGAAAAACAGGNTTNAANTTTAAAAACCTTAAAAATAATATTGGCACATTTAATCATCCAAAAACTATTTTTTGTGACCATCAATTTCTAAGTACTTTAAGCCAAAAAGAAATAATATCAGGAATGGCAGAAGTCTTTAAGCATGCCATTATCGGTGATCCTAAACTATGGGAANACCTTGCTAATCAGCATATAGATTCGTTGGATTACGAATACCTAATTCCACGTTCTTCTAATTTAAAAATGAAAGTAGTTAAAGCCGATCCNANGGAANAAGGAGAAAGAAAGAAATTAAATTTTGGACATACCGTTGGACATGCCATTGAGTCAGCACTTTTACTCAGCAAAAAACCTACTNTTCATGGATTTGCAGTGNCATTTGGTATGATTGCAGAGTCTTTTTTGTCATATAAACTTAACCTTTGCTCTTTAGATACTTATATGGAAATTAAACACAAGTTAAATGTATTTTTTAAACCGCATCTAGATTTTAATATTGATGAAAAATCAGTATTTGGATTTATGGCGCATGACAAAAAAAATAACCATTCTTTAATTAATTTCTCTCTTCCAAAAAAAATAGGTGAGGTGATAATAGATGTAGAAATAAATAAAATTGAAGTTAAATCCATACTTAAGGAATTTAAAGTAAATGGTTGAAATCAATGCATCGTCCAACAGAATAGAAGGTTGTGTTCAATTATCTGCCTCTAAAAGTATTAGCAATCGATTGCTAATGATAAAAGCTATTTCAAACAGCTCATTCGAACTATATAATTTATCAGAATCAGATGATACCCAAATCCTAAATCAAATCTTATCAAATACTTCGTTACCAAACGAAATTAATTGTCATCATGCTGGAACCACATTACGATTTTTAACAGCATATTTATCTACAATTAAAGGAACATTTCGTGTATTTGGAAGTGATAGAATGCATCAAAGACCCATCAAACCATTAGTAGACTGCATACGTAAATTAGGAATTAAGATACGATATCTAGAAAATGAGGGATTCCCACCAATTGAAATTCTTGGAAATGAAACTATTGAAGGAGGAGAACTAACTATTCCTGGAAATATAAGTAGTCAATTTATATCGGCATTACTACTAATTGCACCCAAATTAAAAAACGGTTTATCGTTACGTATAATAGACCCCATTTTATCAATACCTTACATTAAAATGACGCTTAGTCTTATGCAAGAAATGGGTATTAAATACGTATGGGACAAAAACACTATTCATATTGAACATCAAGCCTATTCTACAAGAAATTTAGCTGCAGAAAACGATTGGAGTAGTTCTTCTTTCATTTATAGTTTAGCTTCACTTTCTAACGAATCAAAAATTGAAATCCCGCACTTATATTCAGAATCAGTTCAAGGTGATTTTTACGTTAGCGAATTGTACAGTCACCTGGGTGTTGAAACTTCTTTTCACAAAGGGGGCATAACGATAAAAAAAAATAATCAAGTAAGTACAAAATTAGAATTTAACCTTAGTGATTTTCCAGATCTTGCTCTACCCTACGTTGTTTCATGTGCAGGGTTAGGTATTGAAGTATATTTATCGGGGCTAGAAAGTCTAAAAATAAAAGAATCTGATCGTCTAGTGTCCATTAAAAAAGAACTCTCTAAATTTAATGTAGAATGTGAAATAAATGATCATTCTATCTACGTGCCCAAAAATCAGCTTATTAAATACAATGGTATGGT
>NZMV01000040.1 GCA_002694645.1 Crocinitomicaceae bacterium
ATTTAACCAAAAAATTCAAACAACTTTTAAATTTAGACTTCCCAAGCACACAGCGTACTGTAAAATTAGCCATCTCTTAGCTTAAATATCAACATTATACGGTGTTTATTTAAATGATTAGACCTTTTTATTTATAAAATAAAGTGCTTATACTTGCACGAAATTTAAATCAGAGAACATATTCTTATGAAAACAATGAATATCAATAAATTAAGTATAATTTCAAGTTTTTTTGCCTTATCATTCTTATTGAGTTGCTCAATGATTGAAGAACTTGAATACGATGTTGTCCAAAATCCTCTTCAAATGCATGGAGGAGATGTAACATTACAAATCAATGGAAAGTTTGTTGAAAAAGGAATAAATGCAAAGGCAGTAGCTGAAGTTACTCCAATTTTATTTTGTGCAGATGGAAATGAAATTACTTTTCAAACAGAAATTTTCCAAGGCCCCAAAGCTGCTGGAAATGGGAAGGTTGTACCTAAGGAAGGAATGTCTTTTTCTTACTCAAGCACAATACCATTTCAAAAATCAATGGCTGAAGCTGAGCTGAAGGTTTTGGTAAAAGCCAAAATGGGTAGTAAAGAGTTAGAAATAACAAGTCCTAAAATAGCTGATGGTACTACAACAACTCCTCTATTAATAGAGTTAGATGATCAAGTTATCTTAACCGGAGACAACTTTGTGAGAACAAATTCTTTCACTAAAACAGCAGTAATTAATTTCGCAAAGGGAAAACACAATGTAACTTCCAAAGAAACGAAAGATACTGATATTAAGGAGGTGTTAGATTTTATTTCGTCTTCCATGGAAGAAGAGTCAAGAATTAATGTGTTATCAATAGATATTAGTTCATATGCATCACCTGAGGGAGAAGTTGATTTGAATACCAACTTAGCAGAAGATAGAGGTAAGAGCGCAATGAGCTTTTTAATGTCTAAAGCCAAAAGAATGAAGTTTGAACCTGCCAAAGAGGAATCATTCTTTAATGTATCTCCAAAGGGAGAAGATTGGGCTGGATTTAAAGAAGAGGTTACAAAGACATCTCATGAAGATAAAGAGTTAATATTGAGAGTTCTACAAATGACTTCTGATGTTAACAAAAGAGAGTTAGAGATAAGAAATATGGCCAAAACATATAAATTTCTTGAAAAAGAAGTACTTCCACAATTAAGAAGATCAACCATAACAATCAATTACGAAAAAGTGGGATATAGTGATGAAGAATTAGCAGATTTAGTAGGTACAAATCCAGATACTCTTAATGTAGAAGAAATATTACATGCAGGAAATTTAGAATCTGATTTAAATGTTAAATTAAAAGATTATAAAGAGGCGCAAAGACTTTATCCAAATGATTGGAGAATAGCTAACAATATTGGTTATGTATTGTATATGATGGGTGACGTTGATGGAGCTGGTGAAGCTTTTGATAAAGCACTTTCCATCACGGATAACCCTACAGTAACTAATAATGTTGCAGCCGTAAAACATAGAAAAGCTGGTAAGGGCAATGACGATATTATTTCTTACTTAGAGTCTTCAAATACTATAGAATCAAAATATAATTTAGGTTTAATTAGAATTGAGGAAGGTAAATATGAAGAAGCTATAACGTTAATGGATAAGTCTAAGACCTACAACTTAGCCTTAGCGAACCTTTTAGCAGAACACTATGACGTTGCAGGTGATATTATTGAAGATGTTAATAGCGGTGAAGCTAATGCATTATACCTTAACGCTATCATGGGTGCAAGAACCAATAATAGCGAAATGTTATTTGAAAACTTAAAATCTTGTTTTGAAAAAGATTCGTCTTTCAAAGACAGAGCAAAGAAAGATAGAGAGTTTGTTACCTTTTTTGATAACGCTGATTTTCTAGCACTTTTTTAATTACGAAATTAACAAACAACTTATCAAAGGGGGCCTCATGCTCCCTTTTTTTATTTCTCTTTTTGTATATGTTTTAGTGGGAATTTTTTTCTCACCACCATCGTGTTTTTAAAATGAGCTGATAATTTATTGTTAAGCGTTACGGCATCGTTTTTTGAAAAGTATTTGCCTGCATATAAAAATATATTTGGTGCAATATATTCATCAAAGAGATATTCATCTGGAAAAAGATTCGTAAATGTCTTTCTCATTTCTCTTATTTTCCTAGTGTCTTGTGTTACTATTAACTGAACAGCATATCCATTAAATTTACCTCTGTTAGATATATAGGAATTTATACTGTCAATTCTGTAGTCAGCATGGATAACAATATGACCTTTAGAAGAGATGTATTGAATAGAGTCCTTTTTTNGTTTTAGTGGAATCTCTTCAGTGATAGAAGAATCTNGCATGAGGCTATCCGCTTTAGCTATTGCAACACTATCNTTTTCTACAATGGAGTCCTTTTTNGGATATAATGTCCAATTGCTTTGTGCGANTAAAGCGGAATGAAAAAAAATAAACAAAATGAGGATGATATTTTTCATAAAAGTAGAATAATCAAACTTATTAAATAAATCAATTTCTAAAATCATGCCACATTAAAATTTGATCGAAAATGCGTGTTAAACTGCACTTTGTTTAAGCTTTAAAACAGATGTGTAAACAAATTATTTAGAAGTATTCTAAATTAAGATGTTTGCATGACAATTATACGAACATTTATTTTGATTTATGTATCACGTATTACATTTGCTGTGCTTAATTACGCATGTATTAATTAGTTTGAAATGAACAAATATTTAAAAAAGCATTTAGCTAATTTTCTTACTCTAGTACTCTTTGTTTCAGTTACTGTTGTATCCCATTCTCAAGACGGTGAAAAACTTTTTAAAGCCAATTGCGCTTCATGTCATCACCCTGTTAAGAATGCAACTGGTCCTAAAATGCAGGGTGTTCTTCAGAAATGGGAAGATAATGGAGAAGGAGATCTTATTTACGAGTGGGTAAAAAATCCAGCAGAACTCTATAATAGTGGTAAGTCCAAAATGGCAAAAGCTATTTGGGATTGGTCGCCAACAGTTATGACTCCTCAGGGTCATTTATCTGAAGACGAGGTAAAATCTATTTTTGCCTACGTAGATGCGTATGCACCACCAGTAACAGCTCAAGGTCCAGCAACAGACGATACAGTTTATGAGGCAGAAGATGAAACCGTATCCTTTTGGTGGTGGATCATTATTGGGTTAATGGTGTTTGTTCTTTTCGCTACATTTGGTGTGAGGAGAGAGTTGTCAGAGGTTATCGCTGCTAAAGAAGGTCAGGCTGTTGACCCTAAAAAAACATTCATAGTAAGTGCAAGNCANTGGGCGCTNAGGAATTGGTTTGTGACTGTTTTAATGTTTGTGGCAGTTGCGTTATTTTCAGGTATAGAACTTTTTGGGAGGNTATACCAAGTNGGTGTTTACCAAGANTACCAACCCTCNCAACCTATAGCCTATTCTCATAAGTTACATGCAGGAAATATGGGCATTGAATGTAGATATTGCCATCATTCNGCTGAGAAATCAAAACATGCCGGTATCCCTTCAGTAAATGTATGTATGAATTGCCATGCAGTGGTTCATGAAGGCCCACANTACGGCACAGANGAGATCGATAAGATACATTTAGCAGCTGGATACAATAAAGCAAAACAAGCCTATAATTTGGATGCGAACGGCTTTAGGGTTGAACANCCTTTAGTATGGAACAAAGCACACAATCTACCTGACCATGTTTATTTTAGTCACGCTCAGCACGTTCATCAAAATACAGGCAATATTGATTGCAGACAGTGCCATGGACCCGTTCAAAACTACACATTAGGAAGAGTTTCCACAACAGAAGAGGTAAATGCCTATGCAACTACTGANGAAGGTATGGAAAAAGGTATAATCCAACTGACAAAACCAATTTTGACTATGGGTTGGTGTATTGAATGCCATAACAAAAAAGAAATAGACCTTGCAAGTACAGGTTACTATGAAGAAATTCACAANAGATTAAAATCAAGGGCTGATGTACATAACAACATCTTAGAAGATGATAAGGTTACGGTCAAAGAGCTTGGGGGTTGGGAATGTGCAAAATGTCATTATTAAAGACTTAAAATTAGTTCATGAGCAAGACTAAAACATACTGGAAAGGATACGCAGAAAAAAATAAAACTCCTGAATTTTTAAANTCTAGTCAAAAGGAGTTTCAGGAAAAAATTCCTGTAGAAGAGTTTTTAGCAGAAGATGGAATCCAAGATTTAAAAACAGGGAGAAGAGATTTTCTAAAGTTCATGGGCTTCAGCGTAGCAGCTGCATCACTAGCATCTTGTGAAGCTCCTATNATTAAATCAATACCTTATGTAAANAAGCCAGAAGACATTACTCCTGGAATAGCTAATTGGTATTCATCTACTTTTTATGATGGTAATAATTATGCTAATCTATTGGTAAAATCAAGAGAGGGAAGACCCATTTGGTTAAAGGGTAAAAAAGATGGTTTTACGAAAGGCGGATTAACACCTGCAATATCTACGTCAGTTTTAAATTTATACAATAGCGCAAGACTAAATGGTCCGTTAAAAGATAATAATCAAACCACTTGGGCTACAGTAGACAATGAAATTACAGAAAGATTATCAACTATTTCTAACAATAATGGAAAGATAAGAATCCTTTCAAACACTGTTATTTCACCTTCATCCAAAGCCGCAATTGATGCATTCGTTGAAAAATATGCTAGCAAAGATGAATCTGGGAACATAAGCTCTGATGTAAAGCACATTCAGTATGATGCACAATCTTATTATGGTATAAGAAAGGCCAACCAAAATGCCTTTGGAAGTGACTTTATTCCAAATTATCATTTTGATAAAGCAAAAACAATTGTTTCTATTGGAGCAGACTTTTTAAGTTCTTGGTTAATGCCAACCAAATTTTCTATAGATTACAGTGTGTCTAGAAAGCCTGAAAATGGGTGGATGTCTAAGCATTTTCAGTTCGAATCTAATTTTTCTCTAAGNGGTGCTAACGCAGATTATCGAGCAAGGATAAAACCTTCTGAAGAACTCGCTGTTGTAGAGGCATTGTTAAATGAGTTACGCGGGAATAGTNCTAGCAGTTCCTTTTCGAAAGATACAAACGCGAAATTATATGAAGCTGTTAATGCATTAAAAAAATCAAAGGGATCTTCTTTGGTGATTTCTGGTTCAAATGATTATAGAGTACAAATGGTCGTTAATAAGATCAATTTTCTTCTTGGCAATTATGGAGAAACTATTAATCATATAGAAACTTTAAATTTATTCCAGGGAAATGATTCTGAAGTAGAAGAGTTAACAAACGATCTTGTAAAGGGCAATGTAGATGCCTTAATCGTATATGATTGTAACCCAGTTTATTCACTTCCTAACGGTGCATCAGTTGGCGAAGCAATAAGTGGAAATACAGAGATGTTAAAAGTGTCATTATCAGAATATGCTGATGAGACTGCTGTATGTTGTCAATATGTATGCCCTAATCATAACTATTTGGAATCTTGGAATGATTTTGAAGCGATAAATGGTCATGTTAGTTTACAACAACCTACGATCAGACCATTATACAATACAAGACAAGCACAAGAATCATTTTTAGTTTGGTCGGGTCAAACAGAAAGAGGAAGTAGTGAAAGTAAAGCATATTATAATTTTATTCGCTCTAACTGGAAAGCTAGAGGTTTTTCTGAACAAGACGATCATATGTCTTTTGATGATTTTTGGAACTGGTCTGTTCATAATGGATATACTAACGAACCAATTTCATCATCATCTTTAACAGAAACGGGTATAATTGAAAATTTTGATTTAAATTTTGATTCGTCTACATCTAGTTCGGAATGGGAGCTCTCATTATACCAAAATGAATTAGGCTTAGGTCAGTATGCAGCTAATCCTTGGCTTCAAGAATTACCAAGTGCCATTACTAAAGTAGTATGGGATAATTATATTACTATGTCACCAAGTGATTGTTTTAGGTTATTCAATATTGATAGTTCTGATCCAAAAGCAGCATGGGATGGCATTCACTTAGGCCAGGAAGAAAAGGCATTTGTAGCTAGTTTAAAAGTTGGTAGCCAAGAATTAAAGTTACCCGTATTCCCATTACCTGGTCAAGCAGAAGGCACAATTGGTGTTGCTTTAGGGTATGGAAGAGGTGAAGGTGACTTAAGTGTAGGTAAGGCTGCTTTTCAATCTGATGAATATGGTTCTCACCTTACTGATGAGAACGGATCTTTGATCCCTGTTGGTGGTAATGGATTTAAGTTATCTTCTTTTAATGATGGAGTACTCTCTTTTTCAGGTCCTGTAGAAGTAACTGCAACAGAAGAAAGATATTCATTAGCTTGTACTCAAACTCATCATACTATTATGGGTAGAACATCCATAGTGAAGGAGACTACTTATGATTTCTGGAAAGAAAACCATGAGTATAATCAAGAGGCATACAACCCAATAGTTAAACTACATAGCCATGAGCAAGGTGGCCATGAAGAAGTGAACGCGACAGAATTTTCTTTATGGGATGAGCACCCAGTTGAGCAAGTTGGTCATAGATGGGGAATGTCTATCGATTTATCTTCATGTAACGGTTGTGGTGTTTGTATCACCGCTTGTCACTCTGAAAACAATGTCCCTGTTGTGGGGAAAGATGAGGTGAGAAGATCTAGGGATATGCATTGGTTAAGAATGGATCGTTATTTTTCATCCATTGAAGACGATAATAGAACTAAGTGGGATGAATCAAGACATGTTGAAGGAGATTTTGATTACGGCAAATTAGAAGTGCCTGAAGATAATCCATCTGTTGTATTTATGCCGATGCTTTGTCAGCACTGTAATCATGCACCTTGTGAAACAGTTTGTCCTGTGGCTGCAACTACACACAGTAATGAGGGGCTTAATATGATGACTTACAACAGATGTATTGGAACTAGGTATTGTGCTAACAACTGCCCTTATAAAGTAAGACGATTCAATTGGTTTAATTACAGAGATTATAGAAAATTCAAAAATGTAAATCCTAACCAAGATGTGATGGCAAGAATGGTCTTAAATCCAGATGTTGTTGTTAGATCTAGGGGTGTAATGGAAAAATGTAGTTTCTGTGTGCAAAGAATACAGGAAGGTAAACTGACTGCTAAAAAAGAAGCTAGACCAGTTGTTGACGGAGACGTTACCACGGCTTGCGCAGATGCATGTCCA
>NZMV01000041.1 GCA_002694645.1 Crocinitomicaceae bacterium
AGTTTAGCGGCTCAAGAAATGGTATTTATATCATCCATGATGATGGTGACATTTCAAATTTTAGTGGTGATTCGGTACCAGTAGGAGGAGTGTATTCTAAAAGACATAATCCACTTGATCGTGAATATGAAATGCATGAAATTNANNTNAAAGANAATGANTGGGTTTTTATGTANAGNGATGGGTTNTATGATCANTTTGGNGGNCCAAANAATAAATCTATGGGNAGTANTNGATTNAAAAACTATTTAAAAGANGCTGTNNTNTCNAAAAAAACNTCNTNTNATGACTNTGAATCANTTNTTNANCGAATGGAAAGGNNNTCANGANCANATAGANGATGTTCTNGTNATNGGATTTAANCTNTAGNTAANANCNAAGTTTANTNTAATTGCGCANTNTTATTTNTTAGTTTTTATACATTTGCGCNAAAATNCTACATACANNTAANTATNACANTTTNACATNATGAATATTCAAAGTATTTTATCCTCNTTNGGAGTTGAATCAAAAAACAGTGGTGCCGCTATTGGNNCCAATTGGTTAACTACTAATGGTAACACNATTTCATCAATTTCACCAGTAGATGGTAATTTAATTGGGGAAGTAACTGCGGCAACTGAAAAAGATTATGAAGATTGTATTCGTTCAGCACAGGAAGCATTTGTGGATTGGCGTATGGTTCCTGCNCCNCAAAGAGGTGAAATAGTCAGGCAATTTGGCGATGCATTAAGAGCTAAAAAAGAAGATTTAGGGGCATTGGTTTCTTATGAAATGGGAAAATCCTACCAAGAAGGNTTAGGAGAAGTTCAAGAAATGATTGATATCTGCGATTTCGCGGTAGGTCTATCAAGACAACTTCACGGANTAACTATGCACTCAGAACGACCACTTCACAGAATGTATGAGCAGTATCACCCGCTTGGGATTGTTGGAATTATCTCTGCGTTTAATTTTCCAGTTGCTGTTTGGGCTTGGAACACTGCATTNGCTTGGATTTGTGGTGATGTATGTATTTGGAAGCCATCAGAAAAGGCTCCTTTGTGTGCTATTGCGTGCCAAAAAATTATGGCAGANGTATTAGATAATAACAATCTGCATGGTGGAATTTGCTCTTTGATCATTGGAGAAGCTGACTTAGGTAAATTAATGGCGTCTGATAAAAGAATTCCATTAGTTTCTGCTACAGGTTCCACTAGAATGGGAAAATCAGTAGGACAAGTAGTAGGAGAAAGATTAGGAAAGTCATTGCTTGAATTAGGTGGTAACAATGCTGTTATTCTAACTCCTGATGCAGACCTCAAAATGGTAATTCCCGCATTGGTATTTGGAGCAGTTGGCACAACTGGACAGAGATGTACNTCAACGAGAAGGTTAATCATCCATGATAGTATTTACGATAATGTAAAACAAGCNATGGTTAGTGCATACAAACAACTTAAGATTGGTAATCCNTTAGATGAATCTAATCACGTTGGTCCATTAATCGATANAGATGCTGTTGTGATGTATGAAAAAGCCATTGAAACTGCTAAAGAAGAAGGAGGTAANGTAATTGTAGAAGGTGGAAAATTATCTGGGGAAGGATATGAAAGCAANTGTTATGTTAAGCCGGTAATTATCGAAGCGGAAAACCAATTCCAAATTGTTCAACATGAAACTTTTGCACCTATTTTATATTTGATTAAATATAATGGGGATGTGAATGAAGCTATTGCTATTCAGAATAATGTTCCTCAAGGACTTTCATCTGCTATCATGACCACAAATATGAGAGAACAAGAAGCTTTTTTATCACACGCTGGTTCAGATTGTGGTATTGCCAATGTGAATATTGGGACATCTGGCGCTGAAATTGGGGGAGCATTTGGCGGAGAAAAGGAAACAGGGGGAGGAAGAGAATCGGGATCTGACGCTTGGAAAATTTATATGAGAAGACAAACTAATACCATTAACTGGGGAACTTCTCTTCCGTTAGCGCAAGGAATAAAGTTTGAGATTTAATTATAGCCTAAGCTATTTCTAACACGATCTAAGGTGGCTTTGGCCACCTTTTTTGCTTTTTGTGCACCCTCCATAAGGACCTCCTCTACTTCTTTGGGGTTGTTTTGGTAATGCTCAAATTTCGCTCTTTCTTCTGAAAATGAAGAAATTATTTTTTCTACTAATTCTTTTTTAGCATGCCCCCATCCATATCCACCNGCTTTTAATTTTTCTGCCATCGTTTTAGNNTCTTCATTAGAAGCTATTAGNTTGTAAAGCTGGNATACGGTAGCCCTNTCAGGNTNTTTAGGTTCTNCTANNGGGGTATTGTCTGTGACAATATTTTTATTAATTAATTTTTTAATGGCATTTTNATCATCAAAAACATCAATGGTATTGTTTCTAGATTTACTCATTTTTCCGCCATCAGTNCCNAATATGANCTGAGCATCTTGTTGCAGAATTGGTTCNGGGAGCACAAAAATTTCACCGTGTTTATGATTGATACGTGAGGCTACATCACGAGTCATTTCTAGGTGTTGTAATTGATCCTTTCCTACAGGAACAAAATCTGCATCATATAGTAAGATATCAGATGCCATTANCATGGGGTATGCAAATAGACCAGAATTAACNTCTTCCAATCGGTCAGATTTATCTTTAAAAGAATGGGCTAATTTGAGTCTTTGATAAGGAAAAAAGCAATTTAAATACCANGCNAGCTCTGTACATTCANTAACATCTGATTGCCTGTAAAANGTAGTTTTTTTGGGNTCAAGTCCACANGCTAACCATGTGGCTGCTACTTGAAAGGTGTTGTTTTTTAACGTTACTTTATCTTTGATTTGAGTAAGNGAATGCAAGTCAGCAATGAATAAGAAAGAATCATTATTTGCTTCATTAGCCAAAGCTACAGCTGGTTTTATAGCTCCTAATATATTTCCTAAATGAGGTCTTCCAGTACTTTGTATTCCAGTAAGAATTCTTGCCATTTCAATTATTAATTCTAAATTATAAAGTTTAAACTTAGACAGAAATTTAATATCCTTAGCTTCACAGAGTTGAAAAAATTACANTCATACTTGTATTACTTCNATTTTGCTTTAGTATATATCCTGTTTTCTTTGATATTAGGACCCATTATTTTTGTTTTTGTAAAAGGAAAAAATAAGTTTATTAGGGCTCGNAAAATCAAAATATTTTGGGCAAAATGGATGATGTTTTTTGTAGGNATTAAATACGAAANCAAAATGGAGTCTACGATTCCATTCAATNAGCCTTACATCATTTGTCCTAACCACAAATCTTATTTAGATATCGTATTAATGTATTTAATTATTCCTCATGACTTTGCTTTTATTGGAAAATCTGAGCTGTTAAAATGGCCTGTTGTCNGAATTTTCTTTAAAAGAGGTGTAGATATNCCCGTATACCGCGATAGTGTAGCTAAGGCTGCAAAATGTTTAGCACAAGCAAGCGATGTGTTAAAAAAGGGAAGAAGTGTGGTTATTTTCCCTGAAGGGGGGTGGGATGANACACCCGGAATGAGAAGGTTTAAAAACGGAGCATTTCAATTGGCTATAGACAGCAGTGCTCCTATTTTGCCCGTTACGTTTAAAAATAATTATAGCTTATTTACACACCACACCGACTTTTCAGGTAATGCGAAACCTGGTTTAGCTAAAATTGTAATGCATAAGCCNATTGAAACTAAATCTCTTACAAGGAAAGAATTAGTATCTTTGAGACAGGAAACATTNAATACCATCAAAAACGAGTTAGATTGTGAAAATTAATGAAGAAACCATTTTGAAGCTTGCATCTCTTTCTAAATTAAAATTCGAAAAGAAAGAAATGGATCTCATCACTAATGACATGCAAAAGATGATTGACTTTATTCAAACCTTAGAGGAAATAAATACAGATGGTGTTAAGCCGTTGATCCATATGACGGAAGGGTACAATAACTACAGACAAGATGAAGTTAAAGAAATGCTGGATCAAAAAGAAGCATTAAAAAATGGACCTCAGTCGGATTCTACTTATTTCAAAATTCCTAAAGTTTTAGACAAGTAGTTTAACAGAACTCATCAAAAGCTGCAACTAGGTTTTCAGCAATTATTTCAGCAGGTTGACCCTCAATATGGTGTCTTTCAATAAAATGAACCAATTGACCATCCTTAAATAGAGCCATACTAGGCGAAGAAGGTGGATAGGGCAGACAATATTTTCTTACCTGATTTGTTGCTTCAGTATGGAATCCAGCAAAGACGGTTAATATTTCATCTGGTTTTTTGCCATTTTCAACAGCTATTTTTGCTGCAGGCCTTGCATTTCTTGCGGCACAACCGCAAACTGAATTGATGACTACCAACTGGGTTCCTTCTGAAACATCAAGGTGTTGGTCAACTTCTTCTGTNGACGTTAATTCTTTAAACCCCTTTGCTGTTAAATCTNCTCTAAATGGGGCTACAACTTCTGCTGGATACATATCTAAAATATTAATTACTGTAAAATTAAATCTTTTTCATAAATAGAGGTAAAGATTTTAACGTTTTGCGTTAAAAAATCGCTTTAAGATNTGACTGCATTCATGTTCTAGCACGGGTCCTTTTACTTTGGTGCTAGGGTGCACAATGCTAGGATTCGTTTTTTTAAATCCTCTTTTNGGATCAGAAGTGCCGTAAACAATCTCTCCAATTCTNGTCCAAAATGATGCACCAGCGCACATTACACATGGTTCTAANGTAACATATAATTTACACTCGTTTAAATATTTACTCTGTAAATAATAACTAGCNGAAGTGAAAACTTGCATTTCAGCATGAGCAGTAAAATCAATTAATTTTTCACAAAGATTATGTCCTCGAGCAATTATTTTATTNTTATATACAATTACAGCTCCAACAGGAACTTCATCTTTTTCAAAGGCAGTTTGAGCTTCGTCCAGGGCCTTTCTCATAAAGTATTCGTCATTAAATGGATTCATTTTAANGANNTTTTTTCAAAATAAAACAAAAATAAATAGCTTTGGTNTAAATTTTAAAACACTAAAAATACGATAATGGCTTTTGAATTACCACAACTTGATTATAATCATGATGCNTTAGAACCTCATATTGACGCTAGAACTATGGAAATCCATCACGGGAAACACCATGCTGGATATACAGCAAAATTAAATGCGGCAATTGAAGGAACTGACAAAGAAAATAAATCTATAAAAGAATTAATGTTAACCATGGATATGTCAAATGGAGCGCTNCGAAATAATGGAGGAGGNTATTTTAATCACTGTTTATTTTGGAAAGGAATGTCACCAGATGGCGGTGGACATCCTTCNGGATCNCTGGCTGAAGCAATCGATAGAGATTTTGGATCATTTGAAAACTTCAAAAATGCGTTTTCCAATGCTGCTGCAACTCAGTTTGGTTCTGGTTGGGCTTGGCTATGTGTACATGATGGAGGAAAACTAGAAGTTTGTTCTTCTGCTAATCAAGATAATCCTCTTATGCCAGGTATCGGNTGCGGTGGTACTCCCATTTTAGGTTTAGATGTTTGGGAACATGCATACTATTTAAATTATCAAAATAGAAGACCTGATTATATTGAAGCTTTCTTTAATGTNATTAATTGGGGTCAAGTTCAGACAGANTATGACGTCAATAAATAACTTATTTTAACTCGTTATTAAAGCCACTATCCAGTGGCTTTTTTTTGTTTTTAAATAGCGCGTTTAGAAGGATTGAACCTACTACAATGAATGCNCCTAAATAAAAACTCATTCCCATTAGCTCGGAATCCTTAAAGAATAAAAGTGCCAATATAATAGCGTAAATAGGCTCAAGNTTAACCGATAAATTAACGGTATAAGCTGGTATAAAACGCATCACNTAAACTCCCATTAAAAATGCAAATGAGGTACAAATTGTTCCTAGAATTAACAACCAAACAATCTGCTCAATACTCAGTTTAAGTTCATTTACAACTAGGTCTCCTGAAATCAGAAATAATACGGANATGAATACAAAACCACCTAGTAATTCATAAAATGAAATCACTCCAGCATGATTAGATTTCACAAAAACGGAATTTAATACAGAAAATAATGCGGCAAGAAGTGCTGAGATAAGAGAATATACGATTCCAATGAAATAATCATGATTAGAAAAAATATCTAAATCNTTCATGATGATGACTATNCCCACCACTACAAGTACACTGGTTATTAATTCTTTAGGCTCAAATTTTTTTTTGGTTATAATAGGCTCAACAAACGAAGTAAATAGCGCTGTAGTAGATAAAANTACGAGCGCAATNGAAACATTGGATCTTATGATAGCTTCAAAAAAGCAGTACCAATGTAATCCAATTAATACTCCATTTCCCAATAANTTTAAGATGTTNTTGGATCCTATTAGNATTTGTTGCTTTATAATGATGAGATACACTAGAAGAGTAGNCCAACCGATAAGCGTTCTCCAAAACACAATTTCAACGCTANTNAGNTGACTTANTTCTAAAAACTTTCCNATTANNCCGGTAAATCCCCAAACTAAAATGGTGAAATGAAGTAGTAAGTAGTGATGATATCTAGTAGTCAAATTGAATTTTAATTAGTTCAAAATTATCAAACTTTGAAAAAGAAGATTTTACAATTGCCCAAATATTTGTACGAAATTAATTACTTTAGGCACCTTAAAGATGAAGAAGTTTAAATTCATATTCATTTCCGTAGCAGTACTCATTTTTTATAATTGTAATAAAAGTGATACTGTTGACTTATCTACCTTGCAAACCTATCATTACGTAGCTATCCCTTTGGTTAGTGCTGAGATAGATGTTCAAGACATGCTTGAAAGAGATACAGGAGGTGTTGTGAGTACAGGCACCCAAGGCGAATTATTTTTAGCCTATTCTACTCCTCCCATGTCAATGACCGCTTCCGAAGTGATCACGCTTTCTGATCAATCATTTGATATCGACATTCCTTTAGGGTCTTTATCTGGAGTTCCAGCAGGGATCCCATTTACAGGTACAATTAATGTACAAGACACCTCGTCTTACGATTTTATATTTCCTAATGGAGAAGAACTAACTTCCATTGATTTTTCTTCCGGTCTCTTAACTATAAGTGTAGACAATTCGTTGAGTCATGAAGTGTCAATGACTTTCACCATTCCTTCTCTTTTAGACGGGGCAAGTCCATTTTCAGATGTTTTAGTTGCTTCGGCAAACAACACAGCAATTACTCAGGTTAATCTATCTTCTTATGATTTAGATTTTACCCAAGGTAATTTAGGATTTAATGAATTTATAGTTCAAACAGAGGCTACGATAACAGGTTCAGGTGCTACTATTTCATCTACAGATAATTTAACGATGTCCTTTAGTATGTCCTCTATGAATTACAGTCAAATAAATGGGGATTTTAAATACCAACATTTTGATTTAGGAACGGAAGAAACTGTATTTGATATTTTTCAAAGTTCATTTGGGGCTTTAAGCTTTCAACTAACTAATCCAGAAATTCGTCTAGACATCACAAATGGCTTTGGATTTGATGTGTATATGGGAATGGACTCCATGTATTANGAAGATTTATCAGGATCTTTTATTGACCATATATTATATGATTCTACNTCACAAGGAAATTTACAGCAAGCGCCATTTTATTTCCCTGTAGTAAATCAACCCTNATCNCCTGGTGGAACATCTACTAGTAGTATTGTAATGAATGCNTCAAATAGCAGTATAGATCAGTTGATTAATTCGACTCCAAAACAAATGATTTTTTCTTCNTCNGCTTCCATCAATTTAGATACNAATATCACAAATTCAAATTACATTCTTAGCAATAGTGAAATTAGTGTTAGCTCAGAAATNTTACTNCCGCTTGAAGGTTATGCTGGTGGATGGGCTTTGGGAGATACGTTAGCTTTTGATTTTAAAGTTGATGAATTATTCAGTTCAAATACGACCATAGAAGAGTCTGTAATCAAATTTGTAACCACTAACGGCTGGCCAATTGAAGTTGCTTTTACGTTAGAGTTATTAGACGGTAGTGGGTCCTTATTGACATCCATAGCAAACCAAGAACTGATTATTGAGTCGGGGATGTTAGATGCTAGCGGAAAGGTAGAAACGCCAACAACTAAAGTAACAGAACTATTTTGTGACAGCACTTGTGTAAACAATCTAAACGAAACAAAATTTGTAGTGATTAATGTGTCTGCAAATACAGATGATTTCAGTAATCAACGATCTGTTAAAATTTACAATGATTACAAGTTAGGTATTGATATGGCCATTATGGTTGCCGGAAGAATTTTTTAATGAAAAGAATATTAGTCATATTAACTATTCTTACAAGCAGTAAAATGATTGCACAACAAGATTTTATCTTGTATCATATGCCTTCTATTCCTCAAATCACTCAAGTTGATCCCGCTTCTTTTCCTGATTCTAAGCTAGATATTGGTTTACCGATAATATCAAGTGTTTATGGGTCTGCATTTAATACTGGTTTCTCACTAGGGGATTTATTTTATCAGAATGCCAATGGAATTATGATGCCTGATGTGGATAATGCTATTGCATCTATGAACCCTAATAACTTTTTGATTTTAAATGCCAGTACAGATCTTTTGTTTTTTGGATTTAAAAAGGGAAATAATTTTTATTCCTTTAACGTGACTGAAAAACTAGATTTCACTTTTAATTATCCGAAGGATTTGATCATTATGGCTATGGAAGGTAATGGGAATAATTTACTTGGTAAAAGAGCTTCTTTTGATGGGTTAGGTTTTGATTTTACACACTGGAGAGAATATGCTGTTCATTGGGTTCACGATGTAGATCATAAGTTTTCATATGGTGCAAGGTTAAAGTATCTGTATGGAATGGAAAACTTCACTACTGATGTAAGTTATATGGGAATAACCACGGATCAAAATACACATGCACTTACATTTGATATGAATTTTGATTTTCGAACAGCTGGGTTGCCTATGGTNATGATTGATGATTCCATACCTTGTATTGGTGGAATAGACATGAATGACCCCGCTATGCTTCAATCTTCAGGTCTAGATTCTACTAATTTTATAAGTTCTGAGTATCTAAGTAATTACATGTTTGGTAGAAATAACAATGGTTTAGGAATAGATCTTGGATTTAATTACCATGTAAANGATAAATTGCTACTNGAGTTTTCAGTACTTGACCTTGGCTTTATAACTTGGAATGATTATACGGCTAATTCTCAACTAGACGCTTGGGATTACACGTANGATGGTATTGATAATCCNATAACTGTNTTTGGNCAAGGNACNAGTGTAGAATTTCTAAAGNCTATTCTTGAAGACTCCATNGAAGCATCACTNTATGATAATTACCNATANTCCAATCCAAGCTATTCAACTTCTTTGAGAACAAAGGTTTATGCTTCTATGGAATATATTGTTGATCACAATAACTTTGTTTCATTAAGCNTATATTCTTCGTTTGTTAGAAAAAGATGGAGAAGAGGTCTTGGAATTGCCTACAACTATCACTTAGGGAATTTTCTCTCAGCTACGGCTAGTTATTCAATTTATAATAGAAGTTATTCTAATGTAGGGTTGGGTGTCTCNGTAAATCTTGGNCCTGTTGAATTGTATTGTCTTACGGATAATATTCTTGCCTGGGGAATGCTAAATCCTACAGATAATTTGGGAGGCAATAGTCAAGCCATTAATATTGANACCAGAAAGGTAAAGAACGGTCAAATTCACTTTGGAATGAACCTCACTTTTGGAAGGGATAAAAAGGAAAAACCAGGAGAAGAAGCAGAAGAAGATAGAGCAGCACCAGTTACAGATGAGGGAGACAAGGAAGCTACTGAAACCAAAGGGAGTACAGAGACAAAAAATGGTGTACAGGGGGTGAAAAGAAAAACAGTTTATGGAGATAAAGAAATAGAACCTAAAAGAACAGATTACAATGAGGGTTCAAAAGGAAAATCATCAAAATCAGAGTCTAAGTCTGGAAAAAAGACTAAATCAAAGTCAAATTATAATAAGGAAACTAAAACAAAGGAAAACAAAAGAAAAGGCCCATTAGTTCCAAAAGTGGAAGAGACTCAGTCCAAAGAAAAAACTTACAGAAAAGTTTCTCCTAAGATTTAGTTTCACATTTGAATTTGTTTTCAAATGAAACCCTAAGTGTGGGTTTCTCGTATTTGTGGTATAATTTTATATTTCCTTTTTTTAAAACCACACTAATTTAATATGATTTAGAATGCTTGATTACTACTCAAAAAGTAAGATTTTCTTCTTGGACTATTTGCCAGACGAATTTTTCATCAATCTAAATGATAAAGAACGAATTAACTACCGAATAGTAAGAGAAAATCATGCTGAATATATTAAAATTAAGAAGCAAATTAGGGATTTAGATTTCGAAATAAAACAAAAAAAGCAGAAAATCAAGACGCTTAAAAAAAAGATGGTTGGGACATCAGAAAGACCAGGTTTTAAATTAACTATGGAAGCAGCGAAAGAAGAATTAAAACCCTTGATAGATAAATATAATTTTTCTCTTTCCATTGGTTTTAGACTTCATAAAACAAAGAAAAAATCAGTATCTTCTCCTAAATTATATTTGCGTGTTCAGAATTATGAAAGAAGATTTAAAAATATTTACATAGGAAATGTGGACTATGCAAAAACTTTTCTTTCGGAAGTTTCCAATCCATCCTCTGCAAATATGTCAATAAACGAAATAAAGGAGGAAATAAAATATGTGTATTCCACCTACATTAGATATTATATTTGGAAGAAAGATTGGGACCAATTTTTAAAATCAAAACATGATTTAGCTGTAGTAAAGGAGTGGAGTATCAAAATGGGGTCTGATCGCTTTCGTTGGTAAATTAGAATTTTGTACATTTCTTGTGTGATTAGGTGTGCTATATTATTGCTGTTAAAACCTATTCTAGCAATGGTGAAATTAAAGATGCTGACATAGGGTGTTAGCCAATGATGAAAATTGAAGTTTTTGGAATAAGAGGCACACCAATTTGGTTTTTTACTGCCTATACATTCACCATAGATATCTCATTATTTTCTGAATTAGAAAAAGACCGAACATATCATTCATCTGAACTAATCTATGAAGATAGATTAGCTATTGAAAAAAAACTAATTATCGCATATAAGGATATTCATAAAGAAACGATATCACATAACAGCCAGCTCACTTTCTTTGTTGATCAATTTGAGTTTTATGTTTTGTAACATAATTGAGATTTAAAAATTGATTAGTTTTATTTAAATATGATCCCATTGAAATGAAAAAAAGCACACTTATTTTACTTATTACTATTATAACGTCTCTTATAACCTTAACCAATAGCGCGCAGGAAAATGTAACTTATCAAAAGCCTTCTAAAGAAATTCTTGATTTAGTAGATGTGGAGCTTGCCCCCCGTACTTTTTTCGACTCCAAAAATAAAGTGATGCTATTGGCTTACAGAGATGCTTATAAAAGCATTGAAGAATTGTCTATTAAAGAAATGCGACTAGCTGGATTAAGAATAGACCCTAAAACATTTATTGGTAGTAGAACAAGATATTATAACAATGTTAAGGTCAATTTCATAGAAGATAAACCGAACGTAGTGGAGGTTTCTGGATTACCAAATAATCCTAAATTAGCCAATTTTAATTGGTCTCCGGATGAAAAAAAAGTAGCTTTTACTAACACTACAAGTAATGGAGTAGAAGTCTGGGTATTGGATGTAGAACGTTATGAAGTCAAAAAGATTACAGATGCAAATGTGAACGCCAATCTAGGTAATGTGATCATTTGGTTCAAGGATAGTGAACACTTTTTGGTAAAAATGAAATCTTCCATTGCGAAGCCGCTTATTGATGGAGATGTTCAAATACCAACTGGCCCAACTGTTAGTGTAAACAACGGAAAAAAAGCACAAAATAGAACGTATCAAGATCTACTTAAAAACAAAACAGATGAACACAACTTTGAACAACTTGCTTTATCCGATTTGTGTAAAGTCAATTTAGAAGGTAAAATAGAACCTTGGTTAGCTAACGATATGTTTAGAAATGTGAGCTTTTCGCCTGATGGAGAATTTGTAATGGTGAAGACTATAGCCAGACCTTTTTCTTATATAGTTCCCTACTATCGATTTGCATCTAAAACCACCATTTATAATAAAGATGGAAGCTTGGTTAAAACCATAGCTGATGATCCACTTGTGGAAGATATGCCCAAAGGTTTTATGTCTACCGTAAGTCACAAACGATCTTTCCAGTGGAGGGCAGATAAACCTTCGTCATTGGTATATGCAAAAGCATTGGATGGTGGGGATGCTAACAAAGAGGTAAAATTTAGGGATGAAGTTTTTGAATTAAATTATCCATTTGATGGAGATGGAAAGTCTATGGTAAAGACCATTAACCGATACAGTGGAATT
>NZMV01000042.1 GCA_002694645.1 Crocinitomicaceae bacterium
TTGAAATGAACTTGATGAACTCGAAATGATTTCAAAAATCGTTTCCACAAATCTTGGTTTTTTTTGGCCTTAAAATTCTTTTTTTCCCAATTAAACACCCAACCTTTTTCAACCGCATCAACTACATATTTTGAATCAGAATAAACTGTTACTTCTTGATGATGCTTCTTTAAGGCTTCTAATCCCACAATGACGGCAAGAAGTTCCATTCTATTATTCGTGGTTAGTCTGTAACCAGCGGATAACTCCTTGTAGTGTTTCCCGGCCATTAATACTACTCCATATCCACCAGGTCCTGGGTTCCCCTTTGCGGCACCATCTGTGTAGATATTTATCTTCATATGGATTCAGGATTTAATTCGGCACCACATTTTTTACAAAATAAGGCATCGTCATCATGGTTGTCATAGGAACAACTGGAACAAGCTTGTGTATTTAGTGACACTTTTGAAAGTTCAACCGAAATGAGACCAGTGGGTACTGCAATTATGGCGTAACCCAGAATCATGATTATGGATGCAAAAAACTGACCTAAAGCGGTCTGAGGAGCTATATCCCCATAACCCACTGTGGTAAGCGTTACAATTGCCCAATAGATACTTCTTGGAATGGATGTAAAACCATCTTTTGGGTCTTCAATTAAATAAATAATCGTTCCCATTAATATGACAATGGAAAGCACAACAAATAAGAAAACCACAATTCGTTGCCGTGTAGCTATAAAAGCATCTTTTAGGGCTTTTGCTTCTTTCACATATCGAATTAATTTTAGAATCCTGAAAATTCTAATTAGCCGAATTGTTCGGATGGTTTTAATGGATGAAATATTATTTGTATTTGCACCTATGGCAATGCCTAAGTATGAAGGAAGCAAGGCTAATAGATCAATTATACCATAAAAGCTTGTCATGTATTTAATNGGNTTCTTAACTGAACTTAGCCTCAGNACATATTCNAATGAAAATATAATCGTAAANGTCCACTCTGCTAAATCAAAGTACGATTGGTATTGGTTNCTTAAAGAGTCCACACTTTCAAGCATAACAGCAAGAACACTCAATAGGATTAGTATAAGCAAAGAAAGATCAAATATTTTACCTGCAGGAGTATCTGCTTCAAATATTATTTCGTGAATTTTATGCCTGAAATTNTTCATCATTTAACATTGAAATAATTTGNGGGAAANNCGTCATTTCCAGGGCATTTATTTTCTTTTTTAGTGAATTCAANGATTCNTCTTCTGACAAACTTACCTCAAATTGCTTTATGATNTTTCCTTCATCATAATTTTCATTCACATAATGAAANGTAATACCACTTTTAATTTCTTTATTGGCTAGTACAGCATTATGAACACGATCTCCGTACATTCCCTTACCACCATAATGAGGGAGTAATGAAGGGTGCACATTAATAATACTGCCCTTAAAGTTCTGCACAAATTCTTCAGGAATCATTAATAAAAATCCTGCTAAGACAACTAAATCAATNTNATAACNTTGAACTAACTGTAATAAATATCCACTTTTGGAGAATTCTTTTCTATGAAATAAACGGCTATCTACATTAAAATCTTTAGCGTATTGAATTACTGGACTATTTGGATTATTCGTGGCTACTAAATTGATATTTATATCATCAATCTCTTGAAAATGAGAAAGTATATTCTTCACGTTTGAACCCTTACCAGATGCTAATAATGCAATATTCATTAGAAAATTTCACGAAATATAAAGATTGATATTCACCTATTCAACTGTAGGAATTGAATAAGTTTAAAGTAAAGTATTTTGCTGAATACAGGAAATGTTATTTATTTGCACTCTAAATCAATTAAAACACATAATAATGTCAGACGTAAAATCTAAAGTAATCTCTATCATAGTTGACAAATTAGGAGTTGACGAAGGAGAAGTAACTAATGAAGCAAGTTTCACTAATGATTTAGGTGCAGATTCATTAGATACTGTTGAATTGATCATGGAATTTGAAAAAGAGTTCAACATTGCTATTCCAGATGAGCAGGCGGAAAACATTCAGACTGTTGGTGAAGCTATTTCTTATATAGAAGAGAATAAATAATATTCTTCNTTTTACAATAAGCAAGTAAATTTTATGGAAAAAAAACGAGTTGTCGTAACTGGGTTAGGTGCGCTCACCCCCCTCGGAAATACAGTAGATACNTATTGGGATAACCTGTTAGCTGGAAAAAGCGGAGCGGATTACATTACCAAATTTGATGCTAGTTTATTTAAAACCCAATTTGCTTGTGAAGTCAAAGGATTTGACCCATTAGATATAATGGATAGAAAAGAGGTTCGAAAACTGGACCTCTTTTCTGTTTATGCTATGGCCACTACCAAAGAAGCATTTGAAGATTCAAAAATTAACTTAGAAACTGTTAATCTTGACAGAGCTGGNGTGGTTTGGGGNTCAGGAATTGGAGGAATGAAAACNTTTCAAGANGAATGTTTCAATTATAAAGACGGTGATGGATCTCCNAGATTTAATCCGTTTTTTGTNCCAAAAATGATTGTGGATATAGCTGCAGGCCACATTTCCATCAAATATGGTCTCAAAGGCCCAAATTACGTAACTGTTTCTGCTTGTGCGTCTTCTACAAATGCCATCATTGATGCATTGATGCTAATTCAACTAGGAAAATGTGACTTTATTGTAACAGGNGGTAGTGAAGCAGGTGTTAACATTGCGGGTATTGGAGGGTTTAATGCGCTGAAGGCGTTATCTACTAGAAACGACACCCCTCAAAGCGCTTCAAGACCATTTGATGCTACAAGAGACGGATTTGTTTTNGGTGAAGGGTCTGGATGTTTGATTTTAGAAGAATTAGAGCATGCCAAAGCTAGAGGAGCGAAAATTTATGCTGAAGTNATNGGTGGTGGACTTACCGCAGATGCTCACCATATTACTGCACCNCACCCAGAAGGNCATGGTGCNATNAGTGTAATGAGACAATCATTAGATGANGCAGGAATGAGTCCGGAAGAAATTGATTACATCAATGTACACGGCACGTCTACTCCACTTGGTGATATTGCAGAAACTAANGCAATTAAGGANGTNTTTGGATCNCANGCTTTNAANTTAAATATCAGTAGTACAAANTCAATGACTGGGCATTTATTAGGCGCAGCAGGAGCTATCGAAGCTATTGCCTCTATAAAAGCTGTGGAAAATGACATTGTACCACCTACTATCAATTTTGAGCATGAAGATGATCAAATTGACTACAATTTAAATTTAACACTCAATAAGGCGCAAAAAAGAACAGTTAATGCAGCACTGAGTAATACATTTGGATTTGGAGGACACAATACATCAATAATTGTAAAAAAATTCCATGATTAGAAGACTCTTTCAANGAAAGAAACCTTCTATTTTATCCCCTTTATTTTTACACTTTTTAAACNCGTCATTGGATGTTATTCCAAGAGATGAAAAATGGTATGTTGAAGCTATAACTCATCGCTCTAAGAAAAGTTTTGATCAGCAAGGAAAAGATAATGAACGATTAGAATTCTTAGGTGATGCTTTTATTTCACTTGTNGTAGCCCACTACCTTCTTTTAAAATTCCCAAACAAAAGTGAGGGTGAATTAACACAGCTGAGAGCAAAAGTGGTAAGCAGAAATAATCTTAACAAAATTGCAGAAAAGCTACAATTAGAAAATCATATTGATTACCAAAAAAGTAAAAATACATACAAGTCTTTATTAGGAAATTGTCTAGAAGCACTATTTGGTGCTATTTTGTTGGATCAAGGCTATGAAAAAGCCAAGAGTTCATTTATTGAAAAAGTATTAAATAGCGTTGTAGATATTAATCAAGTTATAATAGAAAATAGAGACTATAAGAGTGAGCTTCTTATGACTTTTCAAAAAAAGAATCAAAAAATAGAATTTAAGGTTGAAAAATTATCTGCAGATAATAATAAAATAGAATTTATCGCTANGGTGTTTTCGGAAGGCGTAATGTTAGGAGAAGGTGTGGGCAATTCCAAAAAAGAAGCAGAGAGAGAAGCGTGTAAAAAAGCCCTTACTTCGTCTTAACCATTTTTAAAAACCCCAGTTCCTTTTGATCTAAAAAACGCCATTTACCACGTTGTAANTCTCTTTTCTTTATACCAGCAAACTCAATTCGATCTAAATAAAGTAACTCTTTTTCAAAGTATTCCATTGTGCGTCTTATAACCCTGTTTTTNCCGGANTGNAGAGTNACAATTAANTGNGTTCTATCTGTTCCATTTTTTCCATAAATGGCNTCATCATATTTCACCNNTCCGTTTTCTAATTGTATTCCATTTTTCATGGCAGTTAAACAATCCGGATGAATACTACTAGACAATTGTATGATATATTTTTTTCGTACTCCGAAGCTTGGGTGAGTTAACCTTTTAGTCAACTCTCCATCATTAGTTAATATTAATAATCCCGTAGTNTCTCTATCTAATCTACCGACTGGGTATACACGTTCTTTACACGCACCTTCTATCAAATCCATCACCGTTTTACGATCGTGCGTATCCTTAACCGTAGTGATAAAGTTTCTTGGCTTGTTTAGTAATATATACCTAAACTTTTCAGATTTTAGCACCTTATTGTTGTAAGTAACTTTGTCTTGATCATTGACCTTAATTCCTAGTGTNGTAACAACTTGATCATTGACCTTAATTTTTCCATCCAATATTAGCTTATCTGCTTCTCTTCTTGAGCAAACACCAGCATCGGCAATGTATTTATTAAGTCTAGTCATATCCTTGGCTGAATAAGTGATGGAAAGTGATTAATTTTTTGTTTTCCCTTAAAATTAGAAACAAATATAAGGTCAAATCGAGGTTCTAAATCGATTTTTTTCTCTTTAATGTAACAATCCATTGCCTCCAANAGTCTTTTTTCTTGATCAACTGATAGGATATGGTTCAAACTAGAAAAGAATGTAGATCTTAACTTAACTTCCACAAAAACTATATGCTGCTCATATNTTAAAATAATATCTATTTCTTTTTTAAAATGCCTCCAGTTTCTCTCCATTAATACATATTTTTTATCTAATAAATAGTTTAATGCTATTCTTTCTCCTAGATGACCCATCTGANNTGTACTTTTCATTTTCATGTAATTTTATTGAACATTTTTCTTCAAGGTTTCTTTTAAAGATTAAATTTAGACTTCTAAAAATTACAATATGAAAAAATTAGTTCTTACTCTATTTACATTGTGCTGCATTGGCATATCATTTTCACAAATAAAAACACCTCAACCAAGTCCTTCGTCTACATTAAAACAAACGGTAGGTATAACAGAAATTACCGTCAATTACTCTAGGCCCGGAGCAAAGGACCGAACGATTTTTGGCGAACTTGTTCCCTACAATAAAATTTGGCGGACTGGAGCAAATAAAGCTACCGCAATCACATTTAAAAGTGATGTTATTTTTGGTGAAACGAAAGTGAAAAAAGGGACCTACTCTCTATTTACCGTTCCTGGTGAAAGTGAATGGGTTGTAATGCTTAATAAAGAAACTGAGCTTTGGGGCGCAGGAAACTATAATAAAGAAAATGAAGTTGCTTCGTTCAAGGTGGACACCAAAAAAACTTCAAATTTTACAGAATCTTTTACAATTGATTTTAACACATTTACTGCCTTTGGTGCCATGATGAATTTAACNTGGGAAAACACACAAGTGAGTGTGCCCGTAATGACATATGGTAAAGAAAAATTAGCTGAACAATTTAAAAAAGAACTTGTTGATGGGCCTGATGCNGGTCTATTTTACAATGGAGCACGATTTTATTTAGATAACGATTTGGATATAAATCTTGCTTTAGAATGGATAACTGTAGCTACAGAAAAAAGACCTGAAGCTTTTTGGATGCTNTACCAGCAAGCTAGAATTTTAGACAAAGCGGGTAGCAAAAAAGAAGCTNTNCNGGCNGCTCAAAAAGTAATTTCTATTGCTTCTGAAAAAGAAGATGATTATGGATATATTGCTCGTGCTGAAAAATTAATAAAAGAATTGAAGTCTAAATAATTTTCTTTTGTCTAATTAAAGACTGCAATAGAAAACCAAAAATAACGACTAAACTACATCCAACGAGNTTATACCAAAGATAACCCATCTTAAGCCACACAGGTGGGTTCTCTAGCGTATTGAAATAGTGAATCACAATCACTATAATTTCAGCGAAAATGGCAGCATAAAANACAGCATTAGCTTGGATTTTTTTAAAGTAAAACGCTACAATAAAAATCCCCAATATGGTGCCATAAAAAAGAGANCCTAAAAGATTTACTGCCTGAATTAGATTTTCAAATAAAGAGGCGGTTGTAGCAAAANCAATAGCTAGAACNCCCCATAAAAAAGTGAAATATTTTGAGGATTTTAGATAATGATAATCGGTTTTATTTTTGACCATAGATCTTTTGTACAAATCCACTGTAGTGGTTGAAGCTAGCGCGTTTAATTCGGATGCTGTAGAAGACAT
>NZMV01000043.1 GCA_002694645.1 Crocinitomicaceae bacterium
CTTCAATTGCTGTTTTATAAGAGTATTCAAGTGGCAGTAATATGCTGGTAGACCTCTTAAACCCTTGTACTATTGAACATTTATAACGGTAAATAATGCCAACTATTTGATTTCATAAACAAACTTATCAAATCATAAGATTTAATATATATAAAATAAGGAAATGGACAAATGGACTTATTTGATGAAATAGGATTTAAAGAAAAACAAATATCTAGGCTCAGCAGCCTTTTAAACAAATATAGAGACGAAAAAATTCCTGAAGTCCGCAAGAAGAAGCCTTCTGAAAAACCAAAACAATTACCCTTACCTTTTTGTGGCTAACATTATGGATCCTGTAACGATTACTATGATTGCCCTGAATGTTTATGTTATGGCTTTAATGCTATCATAATGGGAACAATAATCTATACAACACTTGTATTGGCTTCACTTTGGTTTGTTATGGAAACTATGCTCCTAAATGGATAAATGATAAAAATAAGACGATATGGGAAAACAGTTACAGTAAAGTTTGAAAATGGTAAGTGGATACAAGTAGATTCATTAACAATTGTGAATGAAGGTTTTAGTATGACTCCTTTAACGAATTGGTTAATCTCTTTGTTGGGTAAACTTTCTCCTCGCACAAAAACTCCTCAGTTAAGTTAGATTTTCTTAAACTGGTCTAAAAGATTTTAACCAACATTTAAAGAAGAGATTTCCAACTGGTAATATCTGCGATTTCCTTTTCAAATTTAATCAGCACTATTCCCAAATACGGTCTGAGTATCTTTTGTTAGGCGGTATTTCTGTGCAGTAAAACTGTGACCTTGGATTCATACTTGTTTCTTCAAGCCACTTTAATTCTTCTTCAGGAGATTCTGTTGAGATCCACCAACAACCTCCATTAGGAAGATTAAAGGGTCTCCATCTATATCTTCTTGCTTTCAATAGCTGAGTTTTATCTCTTGGAAAGTCTATTGCTCGTATTAAGGAATAATTTTTCATCGCATGATTCCTCACAGACTCTAAAACTCTTTGTCCCGATAAAGGGAGCTTCTGAGCAAGAACAGCAACTCCTGCTTCACAATCAGCAAGTCCACGATGTTGGTCAAAAAACCAACCATAATGATTTCCAATTGCTTCTAATTTAGCAGACGGGAATCCTTCATTTTTCCAATTCACTCCATTTACCGAGCATGACCAAGCTTTGTCTTCAAAGCATTTGAAAAGTTTCTCAAGCATTGGTCTATCAAATCCAGCGTTATGAGCAATAATGAATACACATTCCTTAACAATTTTCTCTACTTCTTCAGCTTCAATTTTGTGACCTTGAACCATCTCATTGGTTATTCCATTTATTTGTGTGATATGTTCCGGAATAGGACGGAAAGGTTCTCTTAATTTTGAGAAGGCCTGTTGATTATAGACCTGATGTATTTCACATGACTCTGAATCATAATCAAANGGAAGCATTGCTAATTCAATAATCTCGTCATCCTGATGCGATAAACCTGTTGTTTCTACATCCACGAACAGTCCTCTCTTCAAATTCTTACTGGACTCCTCATTGAAAACATCAGGTAAGTGAAGGCGTCTAAGAAGTCTCCACTCATTATCATTACTTAAAGCTTCCTCAGTAAGTAATTCGTTTGTTTGATGGTTAAATAATTTTCCTGTTATTTCCATAGAGTCATCTTTTTTAAGTTCTCAAAATACTAAGCATCTAAGTCATCTTGCCAATAATTAGAATGCTTCAATTATGCTAAATTAGCATTGAAAACTTCAGTGCCTAACAATGGATGTGATAAGAAAAAGAGGGAGGTAGGCAGATTTGCGTCTTAGGGATGCCCAGCCCGCACGAATTAACGCTTAAGTTTTGCTTGTGACAAACATCAATCATATGACTGTACAGGAATCAAAATGGGAAAAAAACACGGCTCACAACCGCAAAACGCAAATATATGCTACGAATATGCTACTCATAATCTTTATTTGAAATTTTAAATAAAGAGGGTCAAAAGGTTCCTACTCCAGAATCTTTTTTTAAATCAAGTATTTCCACTTTGCCTTCAGTTAATGCCAGAGATTTGATAAATCTCTTTAATCCTTCAATTGTCGAATTTCTTCTCTCAGCAACACTATCAGCNGTTTTTTTATTTTTGTAGACAGATATAGAAGTTATTGAACTCGGGCCTGTCCTTATCGATATCAAAATTTCTGCTTCTGGAAAAATTTCACGAAATCTTCCTGATGTAAAATTAGATATAAAAGTATCAGCTTCAGCTTCAGAATTTAATTCAACATTGTTTATCCTTGCAAAAGTCATAAAGATCTNCGTTTGCGGAATGAGTTTATATTCGATAAAAAAATTCTACAATTTCAACTAAATCTATAAAACCAATAAATTTGAAAATATTTCAACGATATTCGATTGATGCTATCACAATTTATGGCACGTAAAAAATGTTTTAAGAAATGATATGGCGTCTCAATTTTATCTCATATATCATTACTTAGACTAGGAATGGCTTCTCTTTGGTGGGGTGAAATGGGTAAGTTTGATGAGGCTACAAATGAGAAAATGACCCAAAATTGGTTGGTTAAAGGAAGTTTGCATGAATCTGGTTTTTCAATAATTGAAAAATATATGATGGGACAATAAGTGTCTAAATTCAATAATAGACNATAAAATTGCCGCTACTAATTTGAAAGACTCCTAAAATAAATTCAAATCATAAACCTATGAATCTTGAAATATTCTGTTCCCTGCCTCCTGTTTTGGAGGCTTTGAAAAATCCTCGTTCATCTCGCAGTGTACTGAATTACATGTGTGCATGTGATACTTCAGATCCTGTTGTTCGCGAAAGTTTAAATACAGATGAAAAAGTAGAACCTTTACTCAGAATATGGTTCCAAAGTGGAAGTGATTTGGATGAATTTTGTCAGCCCTTTGCTTCAGTGATTCGTGAACTTAAAAATTCTCCAGCAACTTTAGTTGGAGATGAGTGGGATAATTTAGAGGGGAAAGTAGCTAAGGTCCTACTTGCTGATCAACTTTCACGATCTTGTTTTCGGGATAGTCCTGAATCATTTTCATTCGACCACATTGGGCGCAAATTGGTTCGTGAACTTGTTGCAAAAAATGCAATCAAGGATACTTTAAAACTTCCAGCGGCAATTCTATATCTCTTACCTTGGGCTCTTGCTCATTCTGAAGAAGTAGAGGACTTAAAGAGTGCCTGTGAGGTAATTGATATGGCAATCAACGCTTACCCTAATTTTAATTTATTTGAAGGTCGTAATAAACTAGCAGTAGATCAACATCTTCAAGTTTTGGAAAAATTTGGACGTTACCCACAAAGGAATGCTCAATATGGGCGTGAGAGCACTCCTAATGAAATAGCTTGGTTGAATGATAAAGATAATCTGCCAATGTGGGCAGGAGGTAAATTACCATTTGACCAGAGAATCAAATAGGATTTAAAAAATTATCCTACATGTTTTATAGATGAAAAGATTTCATACATGAATATTAGGGTTCCAAACCATCCAGCTATAAATGAAAAAGTTCGAATTATTGGTATCCCGAATATGTAACAAATTATATATACGAGTCTTGACCAAAAGAAAATTGCAGCTCCAAGAATTGTTAATTCAGAGCTGTACCCAATTGAATTTAAAATTAAAATCAGACCTATGAATGGGATCAAGTTTTCTATTGTATTGTTATGAGCTCTTCGAACTCTCTTTGCCCAATCCGACATTTGACTTGGATCTGAAGGTCCAACCCCATCTTGATAATACAATATGACTTTTAGGCCTAATATCCTTATCCTTTCAACTAAGTTAGGAACCCATATCAACAAAGTCAGACCACAACTCAGTGCAGCATAATATAATTCAGGAGTCATATTCATAATTACCTTTTTGTTATATTTTAGATTATTTATAAATCCATATTATTTGGAATTTATATAGACTAATTGCCAATGAATCAAATTTGGTTCCATAAACAAACCTTTGAATTAGCATTTGTATCATACAATGATCATAAATCTTAATCTTAGGAACACCAGTCGAAAATAGCCATAAAACACAGCCAAAAACCGCTAAACGTAAATATTTGTTACGAATATGCTACGACCTATTTACTAATAACTCATCTGTTTTAAACTTATACTTCATTGGAAAAAATTATCCCATCCATGATTTCAATTCTGTTGGCTATGAAATTAAGAGATCTTGGAGCTTGCAAAAAAGGTTAGAAGGCCTAAGAAAAAATTAGGACTTCCAAACCAGGTAAATTTCCACAGCTTTAGGAATACCTTTGCTACACTTATGAAAAATGGAGGTGTTCTCTGGAGTCACATCAATCATTTAATGGGGTATAAAGATGATAATATGGTATTGGATGTGTATTCTGGAGGATTTACGATTGAACCTTTTAGTGAATCAATAGGTAAATTGAGTTATGAGGAGGAGATTGATAACCACTTAATTAGAGACATTATAGGATGAATGATCAATCAATAATTAAATCTCAACTTCGATTAAAAGAAGCAACTTTAAGTGAAATAGCAGAAGTTACATCAAAGTTGTTTTTTCAAAATGAGGAACCACAAAAATTACTTTCTGTAAAGGATGTTTCTGGAAATAGTGGAGCTAAGACATACATATGCAATGAAGAGGAGGTGCCGAAGTGTATAGTTAAGGTTAAATCAGGTGATAGTATAATGAATTCACATCCTCACACCACTGCTCGTGTAGCTGCTGCAACAAAAGTTTTGCGTGGTCATGGTGTTGCCCCGCCAATCTTGATGGAAGGGCATGATTTTCATATCGAAAGATCAGCAGGAACTTCTGTAATGAAAGACTTCTTTCATTTCGATCAAAATTTAGCTCCACCAGAAAATGTGGCTAAACTAT
>NZMV01000044.1 GCA_002694645.1 Crocinitomicaceae bacterium
ATGATGCTCCTTATGAAGAATTTGGAATGGGGGCTACCGAAATTATCCTAAAACCTTAATTATGGTTCATTCTTTAATGTCACTTCAAGTTCCATATCTACGCTGATGATGGCTTCTGGGGCTGTAAAAGCCTTGTCAAATGTGGTAGTGATGTAAGTTTGAAATGTGCCAGCATGTATGAATTGATCTAAGATGGCGTCTTCATTTACGGTTAAGGCCATAGTTGATCCAATATTATCTGGAATATTGTCATATTCGCCTATTTTAACCGCATCAAACGGGGNATCTAAATNGGCTGGATTTTGTAAGGTGAAATNNCTAACCGATCCTGACACAGAATCCANNACAAAATAAAGAGTTAACCCTTTCNAGCATACTAAAATCACAATCCGTAATATTGATTAACTCTAGATTTAGGCTTCTAGNTCTAATTTGGTGAGCGAGATCGGCTAATGGATTTGGATTTTCAGTCGGAATAAAGTCATCATAGTCTAACNTAAAGGCCAATTCACCAAGTCCTAAGGTTAATATAGCTNGAACNGCCAAGTCAGCACAATTAGCAAAACTGGTTAAATTATAAGTNGTACCTCCAAGNGTNACGTTGGTAAAGTCTAAAGCACTATTTGGTATGGTATACGTTATAGACTCTGAAATGTGAAAAATGGTCTCTACAAANTCTTNATTATTGGCTTNTAACTTTTCTACCTTNGTACANNCAAGAGATAAGAATAGAAGAAGAGTTATANAAANAAATGTAGATGNTTNATCTANAGTAAANATATCTTTTTTTGTGATTTANTTNATNCCNGGATATTCGGCTAANGCTTTTTNTATNCACTTAACTGCGTTNTAGAGGTGTTTTTTGTCTAAAACGTATGCAATTCTTACCTGATTTTTTACACTGTTGTTGGCATAAAAACCGGAGGCTGGAGCAAGCATGACCGTTTGACCTTCCATTTCAAACCTCTCCAGTAACCATTGGCAAAAATGATCAGCGTCATCTATGGGTAGTTCAGCTATACAATAAAATGCCCCTTGAGGTTTTGGACATTTCACTCCCGGTATTTTATTTAACCCATCTACAATGATATCTCTTCTTTCCACATATTCAGCCGATACATCATCAAAATAACTAGTAGGGGTTTTAAGAGCAGCTTCACCTGCAATTTGGCCTAGTGTTGGAGGACTCAATCTAGCTTGACCAAATTTAAGAGCCATTTCCATAAATTGATGATTTTTACTTATTAGTGCGCCAATTCTGGCACCACACATGGAGTAACGTTTGGATACGGAATCCACCAAAACTACATTTTGCTCAATCCCTTTTAGTTCTAATGCAGAAGTGTGTGTAGCTCCGTCATAACAGAACTCTCTGTAAACTTCATCAGCAAATAGAAAAAGATCTTTTTCTTGAACGATTTTTCTAAGAGAATCCAACTCTTCTTTTGAATATAAATAACCTGTGGGATTACCTGGATTACATATTAATATTCCCTTTGTATTAGCGGTTATTTTTTCTTCAAATGCAGAAATTGGAGGTAGGGCAAACCCATTATCAATGGATGCTGTTACCGGAATTACTTTAATTCCACATGTGGTAGCGAAACCATTGTAATTAGCATAAAATGGTTCAGGAATGATAATTTCATCACCAGGTTCAAAGCAACATTGAAATGCAAAAATAAGGGCTTCTGAACCTCCAGTAGTAATCATGATTTCTTTTTCTGCGTCCAGATTAACACCTAGTTTTTGGTAATAGTTAGCTAGCCCTTTTCGGTATGAACTAAACCCTGCACTATGACTGTATTCAATCACATTAAGATTGAGATTCTTTAATTCGTCTAACACTACTTTAGGTGTTGCNATATCTGGTTGTCCTATATTCAAATGATGAACAATGGTTCCTTTTTCTTTTGCTTTTTCAGCAAATGGAACTAGTTTACGAATTGGCGATGCAGGCATCGCATGAGATTTTGCAGAAAGTTGTGGCATAATTTTATTTGTTAAATTCTTTTAATGCTGCATCCTGTATTTCTAGTTTCTGGATTTTTAATTTCTTCACCTTTTGCTAATGACTCTAGTGCATCCTTCAACCATTCTTCTTTGACTTCTTTTTTTGANCCACAGTTATCATCAATAGCTCCCTTGTATACTAAATTCATGGTATTATTCAATAAAAAAACGTGAGGAGTAGTAGAAGCCCCAAATGCATCTGCTAGTTGATGATTTTTATCTAAAAGATAGGGTGAGTCATATTTTTCATTGGTACTGTGTTTTTGCATATCAGCATAAGAATCTCCCATATTTCTTTTTGCTTCATTACTATTTACTAGAACCATACCTATCTCTTGTTTTTTACAAAATTCATACAAGTCATTATACCTGTTCTCCCATCCATCCATGGACTTGTTCCCTATGACAAANGGACATGTATTGCAACTAAAAATAACCAACAATCCATTTTTTTGTTTTAAATCATTAAGCGAGAATTCGTTTCCGGATACTTCTCTCATATTATAATCTGTGAGTGGAGCTTTTGCTCCTANCTTAATNGATTCTATCTTAGGATTGGGTGTTAAACTCATAAGAAATAAACCCATAATGAAGAGCGAAAATATTTTTTTCATTTTGATGTAATTTTTTACAAATTTAAATGAATACAGAATAGAAAGTTCAAAATGATAACGTAAAATTTTTGACATTTAAAAAGCATATTATTAATAACTTAAATGTGAAGAAATTAACATAGGTTAAATTTTATTAAAGGCATAAATTATAGTTTTAATTGGTTTTATGAAAGAGCTATTTGATTTTATATCCAGAAGAATACCTCTGAATGATGAGATTAGAGATTTTACCCAATCCATTTCTAAAGTAAAAGAAATAAAAAAGGGTGATAAGCTCATAACTGAAGGCCAATATGTAAATAAAACCTACTTCGTAGTGGATGGGTGCTTAAGGTCATATGTATATGATATAAAAGGTAAGGAACACACACTTCAATTTGCATTAAAAGATCACTGGATCAGTGATTACATGGCTATCTTTAGTAAGCAAAAATCCACNCTAATTATTGAAAGCATTTCCGATTCTATTGTCATTGAAGCTTCCATAACAGAAGGCATAGATAATATATGTGAAAAATATCCTGCTCTGGAATTCTTACACCGAAAAAGCTTGGAACACTACATTGTGAATNTACAAAAGCGAATTTTAGATCAATTACAATTACCCGCTTTGGAAAGATATAAGCTGTTATTAAAAAAATATAAGCACATTGAAGAGTTCGCACTTAATTATCACATTGCTTCTTATCTTGGGATTACTCAACAAAGTTTAAGTCGTATACGAGCAGAGACCAGAAGTTTATAAATCATTTTATNAGNANAAAATATTTATTATTGTTTTAAAACTTAAAGNAATTATGATACTAGAAGTGATAAAAATTGATTTGGAATGAAAAATTNNCTGTATACNGCATGCTTTTTTCTATTCTTTTTTATTTCATGTGAAAAAATTGATAATTGTGCATCAAGCTCTNNTNATCAAAGTANTATTTGTATAGATTCTACNCTCATTATTGATAATGGTATATGTACTGAAGAATATGATCCAGTATGCGGATGTGANGGTGTTACTTACAGTAATTCATGTCATGCCACTATCTTTGGTGGAGTTACCAGCTACGTAGATGGCGAATGTTGTGATTGAGNTTCCTATAAATTTAACATCGGTTAAACCACAAATTTTTCCCCTTTCTCTGCCATTGATTTTAATAGGGGTCTTGGATTAAATTTCGGCCCGTGAATGGAGGAGTAGTGTTCCATTCTATTTACCACATGATCAAGTCCTAACAAGTTCATATAGCTAAAAGGTCCTCCAGACCAGGGTAGAAAACCAACTCCAAAAACTCCTCCAATGTCTCCATCCTTAGGATTTTGAAGTATGTTATCTTCCAAGCACCAAACNGCCTCATTTAAAAGCATTAACATGGTACGTTCTTCTATTTCTTTACGATCTATTTTTTTAGGGGATGGATTTCCAAAATNTTGATATGCNTCNTGNTTTGGGGAAGTTTTTCTGAGNCTTCCCTTTTTCATGGCATAATTATAAAATCCTTTTTTAGCTTTTCTTCCGTGTAATCCGGCCTCAAACATCTTAGGCATAGAATANTTAATTTTAAACCCTTCTCTACCTTTTAAAAGCTGAGCCATATTGCCGCTCATGACATGAGCTCCTACATCAATTCCTACTTCATCTAGAAGAGTTATGGGTCCTATTGGCATTCCAAGTGATGTTAAGGCACCATCGATATCTTCAATTCTTACCCCTTCTTCAATCATCAGCAGTCCTTCAATCAAGTAAGGGCATAAGATTCTATTGACATAAAAACCAGGCATATCATTTACTACTATACAGGTTTTGCCTTGTCTTTTGCCAATTTCATAACAAGTAGCTAATGTTTCTTCTGAAGTTTGATCTGTTTTTATGATCTCTAACAAAGGCATTTTGGGCACAGGCGAAAAATAATGCATACCAATTACATTTTCTGGTTTTTTAGCTGCTTTTGACATTTCTGTCAATGGTAATGATGAGGTGTTGGAAGCNAAAATGAAATCNTCATGGCAAACGGTTTCTAANTCTTTAATGACTTTTTGTTTGATTTCCATATTCTCAACAATGGCTTCAATTACTACATCAACTCCCTGAAATCCCTTAAAGTCAGTTTGTCCTACAGCACGTTGTACAATGGTTTTAGCTTCTGTATCTTTTAGTTGTTTTCTNTTTAATTTTCGTTTCAATCCTTTCCAAATAGTACNTTTAGAAGANTGTATCATATCTTCNCTTAAATCTTTCAGTATNACGTCCATACCATTATTAACAGATACGTCTGTAATTCCTCCTCCCATAAATCCAGCTCCTAAAACAGCTATACGATCTGTATTTTTTGGTTTGACGTTATAAGGATTCTTCTTTTTTTCTGTAGTGGTAAAAAATAGATTTCTCAATGCTTTGGATACATCAGATAACATTAATTCTTCAAAAAGAACTACTTCTTTCTCGTATCCATTTTTCAGTCCTTTTTTTAATCCTGCTTCTACACATTCTATAATGGCAATGGGTGCTGGGTAATTTCCTTTGGTTGCTTTCAGTGTTTTTTTACGAGCTTGACTAAATACAACTCCTCTGCCCAAAGACGAATCAAGTAATTTTTCAACTAGTGATTTTTTTATGGGTTTACGATGAAATTTACCATTATTCATTTTGGACACAAGTGTTTTTGCAGCACGATGTAATTTGGANTGATGAACTACCTCGTCAACTAATCCCATTTTTTTAGCAGGATACGCGAATACATTCTTTCCAGTTAGCATGATATCCAACGATTTTGCTAAACCCACTAGTCTTGGTAATCTTTGCGTACCACCAGCACCAGGAAGTAAGCCTAATTTAACTTCTGGTAATGCCATTTTTGTTTTGGTATCGTCAGTGCAAATTCTAGCATGACAAGCCAATGAAATTTCAGTCCCTAAACCGTAACATGTTCCGTGAATAGCCGCTACAATGGGTTTTTTAGAATCTTGGATAGCTTGAAGCATNGCATGGCCTTTTCTACTGGTTGGTTGAAAATCACCTACTTTTTCTCCTTTGAAAGATTTGATGTCTGCTCCTGCAATAAAATCTTTTTTGGCACTTATTAAAATGGCACCTTGGATTTGATTGTTTTGATTTACTTCATTGAATACTTCCTCAAAATCACCAATNAGAGTAGGTGAAACAATATTCATTTTATCATTTTTGGAATCAATCCATATGGTAGCTATTCCATTTTCAATTTCTAATCTAAAAAAGTCGTTATTCATTATCCTTCGTATTTTTTAATAATCATAGCATGTCCATGTGCACCTGCTGCGCATGCAGATAACATAGCGTATTGACCATTTTCTTCAATTAATCGGTTTGCAGCTGTGGTTAACAATCTAGCTCCCGTTGCGCCAAATGGGTGTCCTATAGAAAGTGAGCCTCCCCATTTATTAACCTTATTGATATCTATTTCACCCACTGGCTTTTCTTTCTGTAATTCTANTTTACAGAANTCATCATCTGCAAGGCATTTTATGTTGGTTAAAACTTGACCTGCAAAAGCTTCATGAATTTCGAANACATCNATGTCATTTAATGATAGTTTAGTTTGATCTAACACTTTACTCATGGCATAAGCTGGACCTAGCAGTAACTCATCTTCCAGTCTCTGCCCTGTAAAACAATAGTCTACAATTTCTGCTTTTGGTGTAAATCCAAGTTNTTTAGCTTTAGATTCAGTCATAATTAAACAAACTGCACTTCCGTCCGTTAAGAAAGAAGAATTTGCCGCTGTTAGGGTTCCNTGTTTTTTATCAAANGCTGGTTTTAACTTTGNTAGTTTCTCAATNGGAGTGCCGCTTCTGATTCCATTATCTTTTTTGATCATCTTAAAGTCAGGTTCAATTTCNACTGGGACTACCTCTTTTTGGTGATGACCAGCTTCCCAGGCTTTCTCGGCATTATCATGTNATCGTTTAGCAAATAAATCTTGGTCTTTTCTAGACACGTTGTGCTTAGCTACCATGATATCGCAATCTTGACCCATAGTTTTACTAGTGGTAAATTCTGTGATTGCGGGAATTTCAGGTAAAAAATCCTTTAGTTTAAATCCAAGCACAAATTTGATCATGTCTGCAGTTGATCTGATTTTATTTCCTTTCATCAATTTTGTACGCATATGCTTTTTGTATCCAATAGGTGTTTCTGAGGCGCTGTCAGCTCCACCAGCAATGACCACCTGGGCCTGACCAGTAGCAATTTCTCCAATAGCAGCTGCTATGGCTCTGTTTGCAGAAATACATGCTTGTGTTACGGTGTGACAAGGAGTTTTATGGGAAATTCCAGCAGTAAGTGCTGATTCTCTAGCTAGATTGCTTGTTTTAAGGGTGTGAATCACACAGCCCATAACTACGCTATCAACCTCCTTAGGGTCTATGCCCGTTTTAGAAACAAGCCCTTTGATAGCTAATTGTCCTAATTCATAGGTCATAGTGTTTAAAAATTCTGTCTCAGATCTAAGAAAAGGAGTTCTACATCCATCTATTAATACAATTTTATCTTTCATTTTGTTTTACTATGCGTGCATAGTAAAGAAACACAAATTATCTAATTCATGCACTAATATTCCTGTTTTTTTAAATTACATTATTTATTAGTCCTTTTTTCAATGCAGTGTGAATTAATTTTTACATATTTATTGCTTGGATAATTATGAAAAAATAGCTGAAGGGGTTGTTGTAAACAGAATTCGTTCTTCTTGGATTGAGTTATACAAACTATACAATGATCAAGCTGCAGAGAAAGGTGTAAGTCTATCTATGGCATTTGTTCTGTTGACAATCAATGAAAACTTCGGTACTCCTGTCACCAAAATTGCACCTAGGATGAGTATGGAGCCAAATAGTTTGTCCCGAATTTTAAAAGCAATGGAGAAAAAAGGGGCTATCTATAAGCGAAAAGATAAGTCTGATAAACGAAAAGTATANATATGNCTTACAGANTANGGNTTGGAGCTTAGGGATTTGGCTGCACAACGNTTNTTTTCATTTGAAAAAGCAATTCATGAAAATGTNGACTCCAAAGACATAGAGGCNTTTTTCAGGGTTATGNATAAAATACCTTTTGTTGTAGATGTTATAAAGAACAAAGTNTAATTACCAATTATATTCCTTNTTTTCTACTAAATTTTCTGCAATAGATCTTCTNATTTTTGTAGGATTTAAATGGGGTTGAGGAGTCAGTAGTTTAATATAATATCGTAGTGTTTTGTTTTTGGTATCNGGTAAGCTATCTACAATGGTATTAGCGCAATGAACAATTTTTATATTCGCTTCATAAAGTTGTAGAGCTAACACATTTTCCTTTTGCTGTATTGTTCCATTAGATCCNTTTTGTTCCTTGAGTTTATNAACTCTTAGATANACAGATTCAGCTACNTACGTTTCGGTAAGTATATCTGATAGATTCATAATAATCTCTTGTTCGTTTTCNAGTTCCATTCCAAATGCGTCAAATGCATACTTTGAAAGAATTAAAAATAAATGCTTATAGTTTTCAATTACTTTTTCAGATGTNAGTTTTTGCATCCTCAAAAACCTTTTCAATAGCGTAATAGGGATTTTTTTACCTGCTTCCTTTAGGTTCAGTTCCTTTGTTTTAAAGGCTCTTTTCATTAGCTCAGCAAAGGCTAGCATCCTATTGATTTCGTTGGTCCCTTCATATATTCGCGTAATTCTGGCATCTCTATAGCCCATTTCAACTCCAGTTTCTGCACTGTATCCCATTCCGCCATGAATTTGCAATGACTCATCTACGCAATAATCAAGTACTTCTGTGCTATATACTTTCATCATGGCACATTCTATAGCAAACTCTCTAAGGGCTTCTAACTTTACTTCATTTTCAGATTTNCCTTCTTTTTTAAGTTCCGATTCTTTCGAATCAATATTTTTTCCTGTTCGATATATGGCTGATTCAGCTGCNAATATTTTTCTGGCCATTTCACCCATCTTGTGCTTCATAGCCGCAAATTCAGCAATACTTTTTCCAAATTGTTTTCTTTCAATTCCATATGTAATGGCCTTATTAAGGGAAAATTTGGCACCTCCAATGGATCCAGCAGCTAATTTGATTCTNCCCGAGTTAAGGATGTTTAAAGCAATTTTAAATCCGCCTTCACGTTCTCCTAAGAGGTTCTCCAACGGAACAGGNCAGTCATTAAAAAATACTTGTCTTGTAGAAGATCCTTTAATACCTAATTTTTTTTCTTCTTCGCCAAGTGTAATTCCCCCAAAAGATTTTTCTACTATAAATGCGGAAAGATTTTTNTCATTTTCAATTTTGGCGAATACCACAAATAAATCTGCAAAACCGGCATTGGTAATCCACATTTTCTGACCATTAATCAAAAAACGATTATTTGCCTCATCNAGCGTTGCTTTTGTTTTTCCCGAGTTGGCATCCGATCCTGCGCTCGGCTCAGTTAGCGCATACGCTGCTTTCATTTCTGCAGTGGCGATTTTTGGCAAATATTTTTTCTTTTGTTCCTCATTTCCATAATAAACTATNGGTAAAGATCCAATAGAAACATGTGCACCAAGTGTGGTTGCAAATGAAAAACCCCAAGACATCGCTTCNGTAAATAAAAGACCCGAATTAAAGTCCAAGTTTGTTCCTCCGTAGGTTTCATTTATGTGAAGTCCACATAGTCCTAGTTCAGCACTTTTGTCAAGTAAATTCGAAATAAACGAAAGGTCTTTGGAAGCATCTGGTTCTTCNGGAAGACCATGTAATTCTTTCTTTAAAAAATCCTGAACCATATCTTTTAACATGATNTGTTCTTCNTTCCATTCTTCAGGNATAAAAATAGATAATGGATTAGTTTTATGAATTAAAAAATCTCCGCCTTTAATTTTCATTTTATTTTAGTGTTTAATATGATGTAAACNTACAAATTATATGCATGCATTGAAAACATATTCAGAACTAAAACAATTGTTTATGAAAAAAGTAGCTAACCACTATTCTTTTCGTGAGCAAGAACAATTGTTTTTTTGGGTTTTGTTTCATCTGACCAAGTGGTCTAAAGTGGATTTTTCCATGCATAGAAATAATTTAGTGAAAGAACATTATTTTGAAAGATGTCTTTACATTATTGAGCAACTAAATTTAGGAAAACCTATTCAACATATTTTAGGATTTACCTCTTTTTATGAATTGGATTTAAAAGTTAATAATAATACTTTGATTCCAAGACCAGAGACAGAAGAATTGGTATCCTATGTACTAGAAGACATAAATCCTAAAGATGTATTTAATGTGATTGATATAGGAACAGGGTCAGGTTGCATTGCTTTAGCCCTAAAACAGCAAAGAGAATTTATAAATATTATTGGAGTAGATGTTTCCGATAAAGCTTTAGAAGTGGCAAAGTTCAATGCTGAAAAGTTGAAGTTGGATATTCGATATATAATGGATGATATTACTCGACCAAATAAAAAATATCCTCAATTGGATTATGTTATCAGTAACCCACCTTACATTCCTCAATCTGAGCTAAATTCAATCTCAACTGTAGTAAGAAATCATGAACCCCATTTAGCTTTATTTGTACATGACAATGATCCCTTATTTTTTTATAAATCTATTTTAGCATTTTGTCATTTAAAGCTCAAAAATCGTGGTAAAATATTCTTTGAAATTCATGAGGATTTTGGTGATGAAATGGTAAATTTGATAAGTGATAATCACTATTCTAACATTGAATTAAAAAAAGATTTACAAGGTAAAAATAGGTTTATAAAAGCTATTAAGTTTGAGTAAAAATCCCAAAGAAAGAATTAAAGAGTTACGTACTTTACTACATCACTACAATGTGGAGTATTATGTTCACAGTCGTTCCTTAATCAGCGATTTTGAATTCGATCATTTAATGAAAGAATTAGAAGAATTAGAGGAAAAATATCCAGTATTCTATGATGAGAATTCTCCATCAAAAAGAGTTGGGGGAGAAGTTACCAAATCTTTTCAAAGTCATGCTCACGAATATCCTATGCTATCTTTATCAAATAGCTATTCNAAGCAAGATGTAATTGATTTTGATCTACGTGTAAAAAAAGTGATTGACGTTCCTTTTGAATATATATGTGAATTGAAATATGATGGGGTAGCTATTAGTCTAATTTATGAAGATGGAGANTTAATNAGAGCNGTTACTAGAGGAGATGGAACAACAGGAGAAGTAGTAACCAATAACATCAGAACAATTTCTTCGATTCCTCTAAAATTAATTGGTGATTTCCCNAAAAAAATTGAAGTAAGAGGAGAAGTGATCTTTCCCAATCCTGCTTTTAACAAACTTAATAAACAAAGACANGCAGAAGGCTTACCTATGTTTGCTAACCCTAGAAATACTGCTTCTGGTTCACTTAAGCTACAAGATTCTGCTGAAGTAGCTAAACGAAAGTTAGATTGTTTTTTGTATGCTGCATTTTTAAATGATTCCAACTTCAATAGTGCTTTTGATCAATACGGGTATTTGGAAAAACTAGGTTTTAAAACCCCTCAATCTANAGAAAGATTCATTGAAAAATCAAATTCCATCGATCATATAATGGATTTTATTAATTATTGGGAAAAAGAAAGAGAAAATTTAGATTTTGAAATTGATGGTATTGTGATTAAGGTGAATAAACTTGAATTTCAACTCCAAATTGGAAATACGGCTAAATCCCCAAGATGGGCTATAGCGTATAAGTACAAANCCAAACAGGTTTCTACTATTTTGAAAAACATCACTTTCCAGGTGGGAAGAACGGGTGCAATCACACCTGTTGCTCAATTAAAACCAGTGGAAATAAGTGGGTCCGTTGTTAAGAGAGCNAGCGTTCACAATGAAGATCAAATCAAGAAANTAGATCTAAGGNTAGGNGATCAAGTTTTTGTTGAAAAAGGGGGAGAAATTATACCAAAAGTAACTGGTGTATTACTGGAAAAAAGAAGTAAATCTAGTCAGCCATTCAACTTTATTAAGCACTGTCCAGAATGCAATAGTGAACTAATAAGAGACGAAGGTGAAGCCCAACATTACTGTCCTAATAGGGANGGATGCCCTCCACAAATTAAAGGTAAGATGATTCACTTTATTGGTCGCAAGCAGATGAACATAGATGGAATAGGAAGTGAAACNATAGATCTATTATACAGTGAGGGGTTAGTTAAAAATATAGCTGACCTTTATGAATTAAAAAAGACGGATATATTGCCTTTAGAAAGGATGGCAGAAAAATCGGCAGATAATATTATAAAAGGAATAGAAGANTCTAAGAAAACCCCATTTCATAAACTGCTCTTTGCATTAGGGATTAGATATGTGGGTGAAACTGTGGCGAAAAAATTAGTAACTCATTACATGAGTATGGATGCTCTTTTAAAAACCAATCAAGAAGAGCTAGAAAGTGTAGATGAAATTGGTGATAAAATAGCTGTTTCTGTATTAGAATTTATTCAAAACGAAAATAATATCATACTCATTAACAGATTAAAGGAGTACGGATTAAATATGGAAGTATCTAGAAANGAGCTAGAGCAATCNTCCAATCTGTTACAAGGNAAAAAGATTGTNGTTTCTGGAAAATTTAATGTTCATTCACGAGATGAAATCAAAGACATAATTACATTAAATGGAGGCCAAATAGTGTCTTCTGTTAGTGCACAAACAAATCTTATAGTAGCTGGAGATAATATGGGACCATCTAAGTTAGCGAAGGCTAAAAGNTTAGATATTGAAATCTTAACNGAACCAGAATTCTTAACACAATTAGGTCTTGATCAAAATTCATCAACAGAAAACTCAACTGGTCAAGTCTCCCTATTCTAATGGNTTTACTATTTTTATAATAGTTATTAGTGCTCATGAAACCTTCATTTACNAGATTCAAATATTATTGGGGAGAACGTGTAATTTCAAAGCACATCAAAAAGGAGTCAAATAGAACAATGAGGTCTTGTAATATTGAGGANGCAAGATCTGTTGGCATGTTATGTGAAATTAAAAAAAAGGAAGATTATCATGCATTGGTTGAAATTATAGACTTTTTAAAAAAAGAATANTCAATAAAAAATCTTAAAATTTTAGCTTTTTATCCCTTNAAAGACGAACCGTTTTTTTTGAAGAGCAGATTAGGACTAGATTTTTTCTCCTTAAACGAACTAAATTATTATGGATTCCCAAATAATAGTATCGTNCGAAATTTCATGAATGAATCCTTTGATATACTAATTGATTTAACACAAAGGCGTATAGTTCCGTTGCGCCTCGTATTGCTTTTTTCCAAGTCTTCCTTTAAAGTGGGTAGCTTCTCTGATGAAAAAAAGCCTTTNTATGATTTGATGATTGAAACAGATCCGTCTGATTATAAAGAATACGTAACTCAAGTCACCAGTTACTTGAAAATTTTTGATAAAAATGATTAAATCATCTACTAAAAACATCATTCTAATTGGCATGATGGGTAGTGGAAAATCAACTACAGCAAAAAAAATTGCAGAACAAACATTTTTAACTCATTTAGATACTGATGAATTGATTTCTGCTTCTCATCAAAAATCCATCCAGGACATTTTTGATGCCTTTGGTGANAAACAATTTAGAGACATGGAACATAAGGTGGCTAAAAATTTACCTAAAGAAAATCATGTAATAAGTACAGGAGGTGGTATGCCCTGTTATCATGAAAACATGGATGTTCTAAATAAAAATGGGATTACGTTTTATTTAAGTTCNCCTGTAGATCTGTTGTTTAGTAGANTGAAAAACAAAAAAAATCGNCCCCTATTTAAAAATCAACTAGATCAACTTGAGTTATTTTTAAATGAAAGATTAGTNTATTATGAAAAAGCNCATGTGACAATAGATATTTCGGATAANAATGTGGATCAAGTTGCTTTAGAAATTTTAGATTTTGTCAATTTNTGATACCTTCTAAGTNCATNAAGAAAGCATAATCCAGTGCAATCTCTTTTAGATACTCAAATCTTCCAGATGCACCTCCATGTCCAGCACTCATATTTGTTTTTAATAATAATAATCGATCATCTGTTTTAAGCTCTCTAAGTTTTGCCACCCATTTAGCAGGTTCCCAATATTGCACTTGAGAGTCATGTAACCCAGTAGTTACCAATAAATTAGGGTAATCTTTTTTATCGATGTTATCATATGGTGAATAGGATTTCATATAATGGTAATATTCTTCATTATTTGGGTTGCCCCATTCATCATATTCTCCTGTTGTTAGTGGTATGGATTCATCTAGCATAGTAGTTACTACATCAACAAAGGGTACATGGGCTATTACTCCATTGTATAGATCCGGTTCTATGTTGATCACTGCTCCCATCAGTAACCCTCCAGCGCTTCCTCC
>NZMV01000045.1 GCA_002694645.1 Crocinitomicaceae bacterium
TAAATTGATATGCCTCTAGTAAGATTTGTTTTTTCAATATTAAGATCTATAAGTTCAAATATACAAATAATACTAATTTTTACGTGTCTTGTTATATTAACTATTATATATTATTTAAAATCATTTTTTCAAAATTTAATATTGAATATTGTTATTTATTTAATATTTAATTTTATAATATTTTTATCGGAAATGTAATTCCATTACTCACCTTATCATGAGATAATATCCAAATAAAATATTAGTTTTGTACACCTAAATTTTAATACATGGAAAGGTTAAGTACTCACGTTAAAAGATTCATTATTCCTTACATCATCGTCCTTGCTGGATTAATTCTTTTATATACCGCTCTTTTTAGTGGAACTGGAAATATATCTCAGTCTAATGACTTTTTATTTGGAGCGCTATCTGTATTATTGTTAGGTGTAGTCATCATTCTTATTCTTCGCAACGTAATCGAAAAAAGCTATTTCAAATTCATTATTCCCGTAATGATTGTTTATTGCTTATTTTTAAGTTATAAAACATACAATTCTATATCAACTACTATAGATCAGATAGAACTTAAAAAAGAGATTAATGCTCACGTAAAGCAAGGCTTAAGAGATATAGAGGTAACACAAATTGAATACAAGAAAAAATACGGATGGTATGCCAATGAATTTTCTGAACTCAAACGATTCTTATCTGAGGATAGTGTTTATTCAGTAAGTACAATTGGCACAGTTCCAGACTACAAAATAACCCTAGAACACCAAGAAATACTTGGTTATGACCCAATAAGAGACTACATTGAAATTGAATCCTATGACGAAAAAGAAGCTCTTTTATGTGGTTTACTCAAAAAAGACACTTCTTGGCAAAATGTAAGAGAAAAACTTTTCCCAACAGTGTCAGATTCCAGTAAAGCAAGGCTTTACGATTTTGTAGTAGATCATTTAAATAGAGTAAATCTGACACAAGACGGGAGCAAAAAGTTATTTGTAATGGACTCCGACATATTGGAAACAAGCGATGAAACTACATTTGAATGTTTATTATATAAAACTGGTACAAATTTTCATTTTGTAACAGCTAATATTATTGACTTTAACGAAAACGATACCGCTTACTACAATTTGGAAATTGATGGTCTTATTGTTAAAGACTCTATCCCACAACTACCAAGTTTACNAATAGGTGACATTCTTGAGTCAGCTAACAATACACAAATTAAATCTCCAAGTGAAGTTTACAACATAATAAAGGAANCAAGAAAAGACACCATAATCTTTAACGTGATCNGAAATAATCAACCACAAGTTATTCAACTTACTCAAAAGGACATTATCCCAAAACCATCNAGAATAAATTGGTCAGATCTAGAAGATATGTTGAATTATAATTTACTTCCACCATACTATAATCCAATAGGTTTTGAAAAAATGTACATTGGTAAAGATATGGTTATTAAAGAAGACGAATTTTCTTCTCCCTCGCTAGATCTTGTGAAATTTAAAACCCTTTTAGAAAATAGAGGTTTTGATACTACTTCATTATCATTTGAATTTAACAGANACGAAACATTCTCGTTTTCTGATCTAGCTAGTAGTGAAAAAGCCATTTACTTATATACCAAAATAGGAACTCCTGTTTTTCAAGCTCAAGACCCTTCTCCATATGATCCTTTGCTTGAACGAGATACATTAATCACAGGGTCTATGTCAGAAGTAAAGACCAGCGGTAATTGGAAATAATTCTGCTTTGAATAACTTTAATGATATACTCTTTCTTTTCGATGATAGTATATATTATATAGAAAACGAAAATTCATTAAAATCAAACNCTATTAAAAAGGAAAATAGCTACAATATACACGTAGACACTAGTAGCTTCACGTTAATTCCAGAGCAGATATTTAAAAACATTANCCCATCAGAAATTCATACTTTTCTTGNAAGAGATGAAAACGAATATTCATTTCAAGANTATTTTCTTCCTAAGGAAAATGCTTATCTTATTTGGGCTATTGATAAAAATCAACTTCAGAATTTAGAAAGTCATTATCCAGCATCTNATTTGTTGCATTTCTCCTCATTTTTATTAAATGATAACCATTACAAAAATGAGGTCAGATTTTTCAAAACTGCAAGTTTCATTTATATCTCTGCCATTAAAAATCAAAAACTTCAACTTGTTAATCGGTTTAAAATTGAAGGTTTAGATGATGTATTATACTATATTTTATCTGTTATAAAAGAATCAGACTTAATTAATCAATCGTTTGACATAATTGAAATAGGGATGATAGATAGAGAAATTGAAAGTAAATTAAAATCCATCTTTGGCAGTAAATTAGCGGAATTTTACCACCAAAAACCCCTAAAATTAAAACCGCTTTGAGAATTATAGGAGGTAAATACAAATCTTATATCATCCCGACAAGTAAAAAAATCAAAGCTCGTCCAACAACAGATATGGCCAAAGAAGCCCTATTTAATATTCTTGAAAATAAAATCGATTTTAATCAAATTTATGTACTTGATCTATTTTGTGGAACTGGGAATATTTCTTACGAATTTGCTTCAAGAGGAGTTAAAGAAATTACTGCTGTTGATCATCAAATCAATGCATTACAATTTATACAAAAACAAAGCTTTCATTGGGGAATGAACATCAATACTAAGAAGAAGAATGCATTGTCTTTTTTAGAAATAACAGATGATAAATATGATGTCATTTTTGCTGACCCTCCTTATGATTTTAAACGAATTGATGAAATTCATGACATTATATTTAATCGAAAGCTACTTCGAGACCATGGTTTATTTGTATTAGAGCATGCCAAGAACAAAAACTTTACAAATTCTTTTAACTTTATGGAGCAAAGAACGTATAGTAGCGTAAACTTTTCATTTTTTGGTGCTTAGATGAATTCAAATGTGGGCATATTTCCAGGATCTTTTGACCCTATTACAAAGGGACATGAATACGTTATTAAAAAAGCAGCCAACATGGTTAATGAACTCATTGTGGCTATAGGTGAAAATTCTACTAAAAAATACTTATTTAGTCTTGAGGATAGAAAACAGTGGATAGAAAAAACATTTAAAAAAGTAGATAATATTTCTGTAAGAACATATACTGGGCTAACTATTGATTTTGCTAAAAAAGTGAATGCTAATCTAATTTTCAGAGGTCTAAGATCGGGTGTGGACTTTGAATATGAAAAGCCAATTGCAGAAACTAATCAAATCTTGGACCCGAGTGTAGAAACTGTTTTTTTACTCACGAATAAAGAATTTGGCATGATTTCTTCATCTATTGTGAGAGAAATTATAAGAAACAATGGAAATGCAAATTCTTTTCTTCCTGATGCCATTAACATCTAATTATGTTTAATTACGTTTTATTGCTGATAGCTTTTTTTTCAGTGGTAAATAACTCGCTATTTGCCATTGAAATTCAGATTAACGCTCCTGATTATCAGGGAAAAAATGTGAAATGGCGAAAAAAGACTGATTACATCACAAATCAATATCAACTATTAGCTGAATCTAAAATTGATACTAATGGCCTAGTTACTCTCAATAAAAAAATAGAAAAGATTGAACTTACTGAAATTGTCATTGGCAAAAGTTTTGGGCTATTATATTTAGATACAGCTACTAAATTCTACAACATTTATTTCCCAAAAGACACTGTCTTAGACACCATGTCACTCAAAAAAAATCAAATACAATTGGTTTTTTTGGATCTGCCTGATAACGATATCAATCGACTCATTCTTGATTTCAATCTTCAATATGATTACTTTCTTTATGGCGATACCTCTAAGCTCATCAGATTGGCTCTACAAGAAAAAGAGTTTCAAGATAGTTTAAATGCATTCAAAGTTTTTATTAGCAACAGATATCAGAACGATCTTATTAAGTTTTTGCATGTTTCCATTCGATATGAAATTGCTTTAATTGAACAAATGGCTCACCAAAGCAAGGGTGAATTTTATAAAAATTATCTGTTCCATACTTATCTAAAAAAAAGTAGTGTAGAATATTCAAATCCTGCATTTATGGAATTTTTCAATCTCTTTTATAGAAAACCATTTAAAATTGGTGGAGACGAGATTTTTGAGAGAATTAAATTTTCTATCAATCAATATCACGATTTAGATCACCTGAAAAATGCTATGTCAAATTCATCTTTCTACAGCCACCAGAAACTAAAAGAACTGATCATTGTTAAAGGCTTATATGACAATTATAATTCTAGAGAATTTTCAAATGCTTTTGTTTTAGAACTACTGGAAGAAATTTCAGAAAATGGAAATTGGGCAGAAAACAGATCTATAGCTAAAGAATGCTTACGCGAGTTATCCTATTTAAAAAATGGGACTACTGCACCAAATTTTAGCTGGATAGACGTTGAAGGCATAAAGCATGAGCTAATAGATTTCAAAGGCAAACATATTTACATCCATTTTTTCTCATCATTGAATTACATGAGTCTTAAAGAAATGGAAATAATTGAACAACTGGCAAATAAATACAATGCCATTCAATTTATATCAGTAAATCTAGACGAAACAGAAAATTCCTTTGCTAATTTTTTAAGAACAAACCAATATAAGTGGGAAATTGGAAGACCTCAAAATCCTCAAGANGTAATAGAACTCTTTAAATTAGATCATTTACCAACCTATATTTTTATTGACACTGACGGGGNAATTGTCCAATATCCTGCATATACTCCAAGTCCTTTGTATAATAACCAAAGTATTGANGTTACNTTTTTTAATTTACAAAAAAAGTTAGATCAGCGTCAGCGTCTNCGTATTGGNGTCAAAGGGTAAGTACTGCTGTGTCAAAAACAGATAAAATTGAAGGATAAGATTTNAGGGCTAAACTCATAGATTCATCTTTAGACTTCCAACTTACTTGTGTAATGCCTTCCTCTAACTGTGGAATAGTATTTGGCGCNCCATCGAAATGCATGAAAAACCAATGCGTCTCTTTTAAAACTTTGACATCCCTGAGCTGATACGTGTGGTGAGTTACTATTATTTTATGACTAATTTCTATCATGCCTTTTAACCCACATTCTTCCTTTACTTCTCTCAAAGCAGCATCGGTAATGGACTCATTATNTTCAATCTTACCTTTTGGTAAATCCCAAATATTGTTTCGGTAAATCCACAAAAAATAGCCATCATTTTGAACTAGACCACCAGCAGCTTTTAACAACTTATGATCAGCATAATATTTCATTATTTCATCATAAGGGTCCTTACTGAACACGTATTCTATGACTTCTTTATCATTTGTGTTTTTACTTCTATTGCCTTTTGATGAATTTCCAAGTTGTTTCTCAGTATTAATGAAAATGACTTCTTTTTTNGGTTCAAAAACTTTATACATTTGCAGCATGATTCAATCCAATTTTAACTCTGCTAAAATAGCAGAATTCCTTTTGNAGATCAAAGCGATCAAATTACANCCAAAAGATCCATTTACTTGGGCTTCAGGCTGGAAATCACCTATTTATTGTGATAATAGAAAAATATTAAGTCACCCTCAAATAAGATCAGCAGTAAAAGATGAATTTGTGAAAGCTATAAAAGCAAATTCACTTCTTCCAACTGCCATTGCAGGAGTTGCNACTGGCGGAATTGCAATTGGTGCATTAGTAGCTGAATCACTAAATCTACCTTTTTGTTATGTTAGATCTTCTGCAAAAGCACACGGTTTGAATAACCAAATTGAAGGAGGATTAAAAACAGNTGAGAAAGTACTTGTTATTGAAGATTTGATATCATCTGGAAAAAGCAGTTTAGCCGCTGTAAAAGCNTTAACTGAAAANAACTACAATGTGATAGGGTTAGGNGCTATTTTTAGTTACGGCTTTAAAAAGGCAGAGGAAAACTTTCAAATGGCAAACTGTTCTTATTTTACATTAACTAATTATGCATCCCTAATAGAAATAGCTGCGAGCAACCGTTACATTGATAACAATGAAATTGACACCTTAAATAATTGGNGAAAATCTCCTGAAACTTGGTCATAGTATGTTGAAAATTCAAAGNGAAGANGTTACCTCAAANGCAAATATTATTCAAGTGCATACTTTTTTAAATAATNTGAATAATTTCAAGCATTTATTTCCANAAGATAAAATAAGTGATTGGGTATCTAACAAAGAACAGTGCAGCTTGAAAATTCAAAAAATGTACACTCTTGAGCTGAAGAAAGTCGAAGTAAAACCAGCTTACATTAAGCTATCAAGTGGAAAAAGCGCTTCCTTTAAGTTTGACATGCAAATAAATTTAATTGCATTAGATGATGAACACACAACTGCTCAAATTCTATGTAATATAGATATCAACCCCATTTTAAAAGCTATGGTATCCAAACCTCTGAATGAGCTTTTTAATTACATGGCTAATAAAATTGAGAAAGCTATAAAACTTGGCGAGCTTGATTAAGGCTGTATATGCCTATGTCTCCATTGAGTTTCTCCAATTTTATTAAACCATCGTTGTTAACTTCTCTTATAAAGACATCCTCTATTTTATCTTCAATCAAGAATTNACATTTTTTATTTAGAGAAAATAGAGCAGATTGATAATCCANATTGATTTTTTGAAATTGACCATCAAGCAACAAATGATAAAACCAATTAAAAGATTCACAAAATTGGNAAAGTAGATCTTCTAAATCNTGATGTTGATTACTTAACAGCTTTAAACTNGTTGCATTTAACTCNTCACTAAACTTAATTTGATTAACNTTAATCCCGANNCCAATAATGGAAGCATNTAAATTACTTCCTTTCCATTGGTTTTCAATTANAATTCCAGCAATTTTTTTTGTNCCNACATAAACATCATTTGGCCACTTTAGGCTTACGTTTTTGTNCGTAAATTGCTCTATTAAATTNTTAATGGATATNGCCACACATTTACTTAATAAAAAAAANGGTGNANTTTTTAATTGTGAACCATCAATTAAAATACTAAAAGTTAAATTTTCACCAGCTTCACCTCTCCATTGTGATCCTCTTTGACCTTTTCCTTCGTATTGGAATTGTGCCAATATTACAGTACCAAAAGGAATTTTTGTCTGATTTAGCAACTTGGCAGCATAATTGTTCGTAGAATCAACGCTATNAAGTCGAATTGTATGGTTTCCAATATATTGGTGATTCATTAGCATAAATTAACGATTATAGCACAAACAAATCAAATGTTTTAATCTTAAATTAACTACTTTTGCGCATCAATAATAATACTACCAAAATTAAATCTATTACAAGCGTGGATCTTAAAAACACTATAGTGGAAGGTTTTCTTGAAGGAAAAGCAAATAATGTGATTTGTCTTGATTTAAGAAATATTGATGGCGCAGTTTCTGATTATTTTATTGTAGCTCATGGCGATTCTGCAACTCATGTGGAAGGTATCAATAGAGCTATTTATAAAAAATGCATCAGCTCTTTNAATGAAAAACCATGGAAAGAGGAAGGTAAGAGAAACTCAGAATGGATTCTTATGGACTATGTGAATGTAGTCGCTCATATTTTCTACAAAGAAAAAAGAGGCTATTACAATATTGAAGATTTATGGGGAGATGCTCCTANAGAAGAATTTAACACAGACTAATTATGCTAAATAAAAAAAACAATAAAAAGAGTAATAATAGCTCGAATAATAAATTACCTAAGTTTAATTTTTATTGGATATATGGTATTGTTGCAGTTGTACTCATTGGAATTAATCTAATGAACTTTAATGGTTTTTACACCAAAAAAATTGAAGAAAATCAACTTTGGGAATGGATTGACAAGCAGAAAGTGCAACAAGTTGANATTGTAAATAATTCTGAAGTAAAAGTATACATAAACAAAAAATACATCAATGACCCTGAATTCACTAANAACGGTAAAAACAGGAACAATTACCANTATTCGTTTGAAATACCTAAAGATCATTCATCCGAATTGTACCAGAAATTATTAGATAAAGCTCGCAAAAATAAAGAAGAAGGACTGTCAAACGAGAACAACTTTAAGGTNAAAGTGAAAACAGAAGAAAACTTTGGACGAGAAATTGTGTATTGGATCATTTTCTTTGGTATCATGATTGCCATTTGGTCATTTTTCATGAGNAGAGTNTCTGGAGGCGGTGGTGCCGGTGGTCAAATATTTAATATTGGNAAATCAAAAGCTCAAATGTTTGGGCAAGGAAAATCTACNAATGTTACTTTTGACAATGTTGCGGGNCTTCAAGAAGCTAAAGAGGAGGTTAAGGAAATTGTAGATTTCCTTAAAAATCCCAANANATATACNGCNCTNGGTGCTAANATTCCNAAAGGAGCTTTACTAGTTGGACCTCCAGGTACAGGNAAAACCCTTATTGCNAAAGCGGTTGCAGGTGAAGCTAAAGTCCCTTTCTTCTCATTGTCAGGTTCTGATTTTGTAGAAATGTTTGTTGGAGTTGGTGCATCTAGAGTAAGAGATCTTTTCAAACAAGCAAAGGAAAAAGCTCCTTGCATCATTTTTATCGATGAAATAGATGCCATTGGTAGAGCAAGAGGAAAGAATCCAAATATGGGATCAAACGACGAGCGTGAAAACACCCTTAATCAGTTATTGACTGAAATGGATGGATTTGGAACAAATTCAGGTGTAATCATCTTAGCTGCTACCAATAGAGCTGACATCTTAGATAGAGCCTTAATGAGGGCTGGTAGATTTGATCGACAAATCTATGTTGACATGCCAGATTTAAATGAAAGAAAAGATATTTTTGAAGTTCATTTAAAACCTTTAAAACTAGAAAAAGAATTAGATAAAGATTTCCTAGCTAGGCAAACACCTGGGTTTAGCGGTGCAGATATTGCTAATATTTGCAACGAAGCTGCTCTAATTGCAGCAAGAAAGAAAAAGGAAAATGTTCAAAAACAAGACTTTCTAGATGCTGTTGATAGAATAATTGGAGGTCTAGAAAAGAAAAACAAAATTATTACCAAAGAAGAAAAGAAGACCATTGCTTACCATGAAGCAGGTCATGCGACCGTAAGTTGGATGTTAGAACATGCAAACCCACTGGTCAAAGTAACTATAGTACCAAGGGGAAGAAGTCTTGGAGCAGCATGGTACTTACCCGAGGAAAGATCATTAAATACGACCGAACAAATATTAGATGAAATGTGTGCCGCCTTAGGTGGTAGAGCTGCAGAATCTATTATTTTTAATAAAATTTCTACCGGCGCATTAAGTGACTTGGAAAAGGTTACTAAACAAGCCATGGCTATGGTAACTATCTATGGGTTAGATGAAAAAATTGGAAACATCTCTTATTATGATTCACAAAATCAAGGATACGGTTTCACCAAACCTTACTCCGAAGAAACAGCAAAAATCATTGATCAAGAGATAAAGAAAATTACTGATGGTCAATACGAAAGAGCAAAGGCTATACTAAAAAAGCATGAAGATAAACTTCATAAGTTAGCAAATAAATTACTAGAAACTGAAGTGATTTTCAAAGAAGATCTCGAAGTTATTTTTGGAAAAAGACCTTTTGAAAAAGAAGTAGTTAAAAAAGAAGAGAAAGCAAAGAAGACTGAAGATGACACGAAAACCTCTTCTAAAAAATCAGCTTAACTTTTTACTGATCATTTCTGACATCACCCATGAATGAATTACTGAAAAGGGTTTTTTTTGGTGCAATCTATGTTGTCATCATGTGGTTCGCAACAGCTTACTCAAAAAAGACATTTCAAATCTTGTTTCTCATACTTGGATTATGGTCTATCTACGAAATGTGGAAATTAAGAAAAGGGAAGCCTAAATTAGTAGCACTCTTAATTGTAATCATTCCTTTTTTCACTATACAATTTTTTGNAATGANGGATTCAAATTACCCAGATTTACCATTTAATCCTTCTGTCATCCTTTTAATGTTTATACTTACCTGGACATTTGATTCATTTGCTTATTTAGTAGGGAAAAAACTAGGAAAAACAAAGATTCTGCCAACGATTTCACCCAAAAAGTCGTGGGAAGGTTTTTTTGGAGGTTATTTGTTTTGCATACTAGCAGGTAGTTTATCGTACTTTGTTTTTGAAGATTATTTTAATCATATTTCTACCCTTTCATATATACTTATAACTNTTATTCTACCTTTTACTGCAACCACNGGGGATTTTATTGAGTCTTACTATAAAAGAAAAGCTGGTGTTAAAGATTCTGGTAAAATTATGCCAGGTCATGGTGGAATTTTGGATAGAATGGACGCATTTCTAATCACAATTCCCGTAATTTACATCATCATAAATATAANCTAATGAGAATACACAGAGAGGGATATGCAACTATAGTAATAGTCCTTATTTTTTTAATTTTAATTAACGGCTTAGCCTATTATTTTAATCCTATTTGGATTATTAACATCATCTTTTCCTTCCTATCATTCTTGTTTTTTTATTTGATTCTTCATTTTTTCAGAAATCCAGAGAGAGATATTGCCATAAATGATAAACATATTTTAGCACCAAGTGATGGCAAATTAGTAGTTATAGAAAANGTATTTGAAGATGAATATCTAAANGAAGAATGTACACAACTTAGCATATTCATGTCTCCGTTAAATGTACACAAACAATGGTATCCTTCAAATGGTAAAGTCATTTACAGTCAATATCACCCTGGTAAATACTTAGTAGCTTGGAATCCTAAATCAAGTATTGAAAATGAAAGAACAAGTATTGTTATTCAATCCAATACAAAGCACCGAATTTTATATCGACAAATTGCTGGAGCAGTAGCAAGAAGAATCTGTAATTATGCTAAGCAAAATGATATTGTTGATCAAAGTCTCGAGGCAGGTTTTATTAAGTTTGGTTCTAGAATTGATGTCTTTATTCCAAAAAGTGCAGAAATCAAAGTTAAATTANATGATACCATTGTTGGAGGTGAAACAATATTGGCCATTTTTTAACCAATATTGGCCATTTTNTAACTTTGTTCATCTANAATTGTAACAATTTATAAACTANAGCGTATTTATTAACATTTTTTATATTTTTAAACAACAAACAGATTACGATCATGAAAAAATTATTACTGGGATTTTCTTTAATAGCCGTTTTTGGAATTGGAATAACAGCTGCTAGTTTNACCTTACCTGAAAATACAAATACAACAGTTGAANTAAAAGAAGGTGATGATAAAAAGAAAAAGAAAGATAAGAAGAAAGCTAAAGCAAGTTGTTGTAAGNCTGAAGCGAAAGGGAAATCTTGTTGTAAAAAACCTACAACTGAATCTTAAATTATTTCGACCATTTTCTAATTAATGGAGAACATCGATATCGATCNTCNTGATATTGATTGTAAAGTGCATCNANTTTCTTTTCGCACCAATCAAATCCATATTCTCTNCCCCAGCTAATTAATCCTTTGGGATAATTAACTCCTTTTGTCATAGCCAATTCAATATCCTGCTCAGATGCTATTTGTAANTAAAGCGCATCTACAGCTTCATTGATAAGCATTACTAATATTCTTTCAAAAATATCTTTAGCCTTACCATTTTCTACACTTTCCATTTTAACTGGCTCATCATTATAATGGTAATAACCCCTACCCGATTTTCTTCCCAACCAACCTGCCTCNGCATATTGCTTTTGAGTAAANGANGGTTTATANCGAGGATCGAAATAAAATGCCTCAAATACGGATTTTGTTACCGCATAATTTACATCATTACCTATGAAATCCATTAATTCAAATGGNCCCATCCTAAAGCCACCTTGCCTTAGNGACTCATCTATAAAANNNAAGTCTGCGATACCCTCTTCATAAATNCGAAGTGCTTCTCCGTAAAAAGGTCTAGCAATTCTNTTTACTATNAATCCGGGNGTATCNTTTGCTATAACNGGNGTCTTCTTCCAATCGTTTAACATNGNAATTACATTTTCTAATACNGTANCGTCTGTCTGTANNGCTGGTANGACCTCAACTANAGGCATNAGNGGNGCNGGATTAAAAAAATGGACNCCAAGAAAACGNCTNGNNTNNATGGNNGATGATGCNAGNTTNGTTACNGACAAGGAAGAGGTNTTAGTGGCTAAAATACAGTCNTNCATAATNACTTGAGAGAGGGACTTAAAAAGCATTTTCTTTATTTCAAGGTCTTCTATAATAGCCTCTATCACAAAATCCGCTTTGCTGAATTCACTAATTTGGTCTACAACTGTGATGCATTTTAATGTTTGTTCTTTCTCCTCTTTTGAAATTCGGCCTTTCTCAATTAGACGATTTAAAATAGCATCTAATTTGTCTAGAGCACTTTCTACGGTTTCTTTATTTTGATCATAAAGATAAACCGTATAACCTGCCATGGCTGCTACTTGTGTAATACCCGCACCCATAGATCCAGCACCTACAATTCCTATATTATCTATTTTTTTCATCATCCTAATTGAATTTAGTTCTCATAATCCTCATAA
>NZMV01000046.1 GCA_002694645.1 Crocinitomicaceae bacterium
CAAATTGGATATATTCTTGATATGGGTCAAAAAGATTTTCGGACCTGAAGATGTAATAGTTGAATTGAGGAGTAATTTGAAAGGTGAGTAAAAAGTCTTCATTCAACACCCAGTCAAAGCCAAAAGATACATCAATACCAGTAATTAGATAAGAAGAACTCCTATTACCTTCTGAACGTAAAAGTTGGCTTGTAGTTTGATCATTTGAAGAAGAAGTTAAAGCGTATTTATTGGTAGAATCCAGCACAAAAAGTCTATGAAAATATCTGGAGTCTTGCCTTCCTGTCCCAATTATCAAATCAGCTCCTACATGAACGCGTGTATTGGAATATCCACGCAATTCTTCAAATCCAATTCTAAAATCATAGTGATGATAATTTGACTCGAAATAACGATATAGAATAGAAGTATCAGAAGTATTTAAAGGTATATAATAATCATAAAAAGAGTTACTTCCCTCAGTTAAGTAATTCATTCCAAATCTGATATTTTTATATCCAAAATTATGTTTATATACTGCACCAACTTTTACATTGTAATCATTAGTTGTAGTTATGATCCCAGACATAAGAGAAGTAATGTTGAAACCAAAGTAATTAGGATTTTGTTCTTTTTTAATAGTAGATAAAGAATCTANTTTTTTAATGGNATCTGAAAGGGGGTCTTGAGCAAAACNNGTNANGAAANAAGATGCCATTAAAANAGTTAANATTCTCATNNTTTAAAAGATTTTAATCTGTCCGTTATCGTCTAAGTCTTGCTGATCATCATCAATATCCCATTCTACTTCTATTGGTTTTTCAATTGTAGNATCAATTTTTGATTTTGTATCAACAGCCTGAGCCTTTGGAGTTTTTATAGCTTTTTCACCTTCTTTTTTATCAGATGCATTGTTCGCTAAGGGATTCTCATCCTTTTTTTCATTTATTTCTAAAACTTGAGCTTCTTGCTCGGTTTCTATCGGCCAATCTTCTCCATCAACAATATCCAACAAAGTGATATCTTTCACCTTCAGTCGAGTAAGCTGATTTCCTTGAGCTTTTTCACCCTTTATTTCAATTATATCATTTAATTCTACCATTTTGTCTTTAAGATCTTTTGTTTCTTTTAAGCGCTTATTAAATGAAATATTAACTTTTGGTTTAAAGTGAGTTGAAACTACAGTTAGCTCATCATTTTCTCCTATAAATTGATATTTTTTAGTTAAGGTTTCTACTTTAAATCGCTTGACAAAAAACAATTCTCTTGCTGCATTCCAATACACACAAGCTACAGGGCGTTCAGGATACCATTTTTCAATATGAATCAAATCATCACTAAACTTGTTTGACAACTCAAAGTTTGAAAGTAAATAATGACCTGAAGAATAAACCGTTAGAATTTTATCATCTCCTTTAAAACTACCNAATAACTTTCCTCTGCCTTCATTATTTAATCTTGAAACGACTTCATCCCACCATATCTTTCGTGCAGAAAGAGTTGAGCCACCTACATCTTTTTGTTCTACTTTGGAAATAAAGTGTTTGGTTACTAAATTACCCTTAGCCGCTCTGCCTTTTATCATTAGATCAGCAAAATCAACNTCTATTCTGAGTTTTTTTAGTTTGGGTNTCGGTCTAAGTTTTATGGTCACAGATTCTCTTCTTCCGTTAGGATTCACTGAGAAATAATGAACTTTTGGATTTTTTGCGTTACCTACTAGATCATATTCTCTNTCTCTTGTGATAGAGTTAACNGAAAATCTTTTCATGTATGAAGGGGCCATTTTACCCGCTTGGTAGATTAAATGNTATATCGTTCTTTCGTCACCNTTTTTCCAGACAGCAGTATGAATGATTCCNTTNCCAACGAATTTTTTATCTGCAATTTTAGTGACTATCATTTTACCATTATCGAAGAATATGATAATATCATCTAAATCAGAACAATCTTCTACGAATTCATCTCGTCTTAATGTCCATCCAATAAAACCTTCCTCTTTGTTTACGTAAAGCTTTTTGTTTGAGACCACCACCTTTCGCGCAGCAATATTATCAAAAACCCTTATTTCTGTTTTTCTCTCTTTTCCTTCAGCATATTTAGCTTTTAAGTCCTTGTAATAATCAACTGCATAATCAATTAAATGAGCCAAATGGTGTTTAACTTGAGTTATACTCTCTTCTATTTTTAAGAGATTATCTTCAGCCTTATCACTGTCAAATTTGGATATACGCTTTATTTTAATTTCTGTAAGCTTTATTATATCATCNTCAGATATTTCTTTTTTAAGGGATTTTACGTGGGGTTTTAATCCTNTTTTAATGGCGTTAAGTACCCCTTCCCANGTTTCTTCTTCTTCAATATCTCGATAGATTCGATTTTCTATAAATATCCTTTCTAATGAAAGCCAGTGCCATTGATTTTCTAATTCATTTAATTTGATTTCAAGCTCTAACTTTAACAAATCAACGGTTCTTTGTGTTGAACGCTTTAAAATTTCAGAAACTCCAATAAAAACAGGTTTATTTTTTTCAATTACACAAGCATTTGGTGAAATAGACATCTCACAATTGGTAAAAGCATACAACGCATCTATCATTTTATCCGGTGATACACCTGNTGGTAAATGGATTAGTATTTCTGCTTCNGCAGCTGTATTATCTTCAATTTTCTTGACTTTTATTTTGTTCTTTTCAGTAGCTCGAACAATGGATTCAATCAAAGAATCCGTTGTGGTACCATATGGAACTTGATTGATGATTAATGTTTTATTATTTAGTTTTTCAATTCCTGCACGAACTCGAACCTTCCCTCCTCTTAATCCATCNTTATATTGGGTGAAATCGGCTAGGCCTCCATTNGGGAAATCAGGAAAGATTTCCACTTTTTTACCTTTAAGTGAATTTATACTTGCCTCTATNAGTTCTATGAAATTGTGTGGTAAAATTTTACANGCAAGACCTACTGCAATTCCCTCAGCACCGTGATTTAATAATACNGGNAATTTTACAGGTAAATATTGTGGTTCTTTATTTCTACCATCATAAGAACTAAGCCANTTTGTGGTTTTTGCATTATATAAAANNTGATTAGCAAACTTAGTAGTCCTAGCTTCTATATATCTAGGTGCAGCAGCTCCATCACCAGTTAGTAAATTACCCCAATTTCCTTGGCAATCAATTAATAAATTCTTTTGACCAATTTGAACTATGGCATCTCCGATTGATGCGTCTCCATGAGGATGATACTTCATGGTATTACCAATAATGTTAGCCACCTTATTGTATCGACCATCATCTAATTCTTTCATAGAATGAAGAATTCTTCTTTGCACGGGTTTGAAACCATCTTCGATGGCTGGCACTGCTCTTTCCAATATAACATAGGAGGCATAATCAAGAAACCATTCTTTGTACATACCCGAAAGAGATATGATGTGGTCCTCCCCTAAATCTAAATTCTCATTAATATTCTCCTCCAATTCACTCATGTCAACTGTTTTTCTTCTTCAAAATAATCTTCTTCTACCTTTAAATTTTCTATAATAAACCCTTGTCTATCTGGCGTGTTTTTTCCCATGTAGAATTCTAAAATTTCTTCAATTGACTTGTCTTTAGTCAGAATTACAGGTTCAAGTCTCATATCATCGCCAATGAAATGCTTAAACTCATCTGGAGAAATTTCCCCAAGGCCCTTGAATCTTGTTATCTCAGGATTTTTACCTAAATCATTTAGTGCACGATCTTTTTCTTCATCGGAATAACAATANCGGGTTTCCTTTCTGTTACGAACTCTGAAAAGAGGTGTTTGAAGAATAAAAACATGATTCTTNTTTACTAAATCTGGNAAAAANCTNAAGAAAAANGTGAGCAGTAATAACCTNATATGCATTCCNTCTACATCCGCATCTGTAGCAATAATNATTTTATTATATCTAAGGTTATCCATGTCCTCTTCGATATTCAAGGCCGCTTGAATTAGGTTAAACTCCTCATTTTCNTACACTACTTTTTTAGTTAATCCAAAGGAGTTTAGTGGTTTTCCTCTAAGGCTAAAAACAGCCTGTGTCTTAACATCTCTACATTTGGTTATAGAACCGCTTGCTGAATCACCCTCTGTAATAAATATNGACGTATCATCTCTTCTGTCGCTTTTAAAATCATTAAAATGAANCTTACAATCTCTCAGCTTCTTATTGTGAAGACTCACTTTTTTAGCACGTTCTCTCGCTAACTTTCGTATACCAGATAATTCTTTTCTTTCTTTTTCAGATTGTTTTATTTTATTCTCCATGTGTTGTACCACATCGGGATTNTTATGAAGAAAGTTATCTAATTTCTCTTTTAAAAAGTCCATAACAAACCCTCTTACNGATTGACCATCTGGTTCGATCTCAGTAGAACCAAGTTTAGTTTTAGTTTGAGACTCAAATACAGGTTCAATTACTTTTACACTNACAGCTGCTACAATNCCTTGTCTGATATCTACAGGTTCGTATTTATTGAAAAAATCTTTAATAACCTTGGCTANAGCTTCCCTNAAAGCNCTTTGATGAGTTCCTCCTTGNGTTGTATGCTGGCCATTTACAAACGAAGAATAATCTTCACCNTAGCCTCTTGAGTGTGTAAAANCNACTTCAATATCGTTTCCTTCAAGATGTACAATTGGATACAATGGAGAACCATCCATATTCGCTTCAAGCAAATCCTTTAGACCATTATTTGAAACAAATTTATTTCCATTATAATTTATTGTTAGACCTCTATTTAGATAACAATAATTCCAAAACATTTTTTCTAAATAGGTGTCTCTGAACTTGTATTTTTTAAAAATGTCTTTATCGGGAGAAAACAACACCTTTGTTCCATTTTTCTGTGGTGTTTTTTCTAAAGGAAAATCATTTACTACTTCTCCCCTAGTAAATGATACTTTTTTTAGCTCCCCTTCTCTAATAGATTCAACAGAAAAATCAACTGAAAGTGCATTTACGGCTTTGGTTCCAACCCCATTTAAACCAACAGATTTTTTGAAGGCTCTAGAATCGTATTTACCCCCAGTATTCATTTTAGAAACTACATCTTTTACTTTCCCAAGAGGAATACCTCTTCCGTAGTCTCTAATTTCAACTAAGTCATTATTGATACTAATATCAATTTTTTTTCCATTCCCCATCACAAACTCGTCAATAGAATTATCCATTACTTCCTTGACAAGTACATAGATTCCATCATCTGCAGATGAGCCATCACCAAGCTTACCAATATACATGCCTGGGCGCACTCTTATGTGCTCTTTCCAATCTAGGGATCTTATATTGTCTTCGGTGTATTTAACTTCGTTGTTAGCCATAATAAAAACTATACCACGCTAAATTTAGCATTTATGAAGAAATTACCCCATATGGACAGAGTAACTTATTAACACTTGTGTTTGAATTTTTTGTAACAGGAGTGGAATCTCCTATTAGTTAAGAGAAAAGTGGATCACATCCTCCATCTTCTTCACATACTTAAAGTCTAGCCCTTTTAAGTAGTCTATTTTGATATCATCCACATCTTTTTTATTAGCTTCAGGTAAAAGTATGTGTTTTATACCTGCTCTCTTAGCTGCTAGTATTTTTTCTTTTATACCTCCAACAGCTAAAACATCTCCTCTTAAAGTAACTTCTCCCGTCATGGCCAGAAATTTCTTCACCTTTTTATTTAAAATGGCTGAAGATAAAGCGGTGATCATAGTTACACCAGCTGAAGGACCATCCTTTGGAGTAGCACCTTCAGGGACATGAATATGAAAGTTACTTTCATCAATATCTAACTGGGTGAAACCAAATTTTGAGGCATTCGCTTTAAGGTATTCAAGTGCAATTACAGCAGATTCTTTCATTACATCACCTAGATTNCCTGTGAGNGTTAATTTACCTTTTCCCTTCGTTTTNGAGGTTTCTATAAATAGTATATCTCCTCCAGTTCTNGTCCAGGCAAGNCCAGTTACNACACCTGGCATCAAATGCTGTGAATATTTGCTAGGATCCATTCCAGGGCCCAAAGACTTCACCAAGAATTCATTATCAATGGAAATAGAAAAAGATTCTTCAAAAGCAATTTCTTTAGCTCTTATCCTTACCAATTTTGCAATCTTTTTTTCAAGTCCTCTTACTCCACTTTCGTTCGTATATGACATGATTACTTTTTCTAGTAACTTTTGATTGATTTTTATATCCGAAGCCTTAATTCCGTGGTCCTTAACTAACTTGGGTATCAAATGCTTTTTTGCAATTTGCACCTTCTCTTCAATCGTATATCCATTAATGGGAATAATCTCCATTCGATCTCTCAACGCTGGNTGAATAGTGGATAAATCATTCGCAGTAGCAATAAATAACACTTTTGACAAGTCATATTCAATTTCCACAAAGTTGTCTTGAAAGGTGTCATTTTGTTCTGGGTCCAATACTTCAAGCAATGCAGATGAAGGATCTCCATGACCAGACTTACCTATCTTATCTATTTCATCTAACACAAATACAGGATTTGATGTTCCTGCCTTTTTTAAATTATTAATTAATTTTCCTGGCATTGCCCCAATGTAGGTCTTTCTGTGCCCTCTTATTTCAGCTTCATCATGCAATCCTCCAAGTGACATCCTTACNTACTTTCTACCGATAGCTTCTGCNATTGATTTTCCCAGAGATGTTTTCCCAACTCCTGGAGGACCATAAAGACAAAGAATAGGTGATTTCATATCCCCTTTTAACTTTAAGACCGATAAGTACTCTACTATACGCTCTTTGACCTTGTCTAAACCAAAATGATCTCGGTCTAATACTTTTTGAACCTTANTTAAATTGAATTGATCACTTGTATACTCACCCCATGGTAGNTCAATGAGTAACTGACAATAATTTATTTGCACACCATATTCAGCTCCTGAGGGATTCATCCTTTCTAGTTTNTCTAATTCCTTAGAAAATACTTTTTNGACTTCTNTAGACCACTTTTTNGACTTTGACTTTTCTCTCAATTCGTTTATTTCCTGTTGNACAGGGTTTTCACCTAACTGNTTTTGAATTTCNTTCATTTGCTGGTGAAGGAAAAACTCTTTCTGTTGCTGGTCTAAATCAGATTTAACACGTGTTTGAATATCGTTTTTAAGCTCAAGCATTTGAAGTTCTTTATTNAGATGCTTCATAAGTAACTGAGCACGCTTGTGAATATCTGGTTCTTCCAACATTTTTTGTTTCTGATCAACTTCAGCATTCATGTGTGAACTAATGAAATTCACTAAGAAATTAGGACTTTCAATATTTTTTATGGCAAAAGCTGCCTCAGATGGAATATTAGGAGAATTTTTTATAATGTTTAAAGCCAGATCTTTTAAGCTATCAAATAATGCCAAAGATTCTTTTGACATTTTTTTAAGGCGCTTTTCTTCAAACTCTTCGATTTTAGCTACTAAATATGGTTCAGCGGATAGTTCTTCTACCAATTTAAGCCTTTTCTTTCCTTGTATAATTATTGTACTGCTACCATCAGGCATTTTAAGCATCCTGATGATTTGAGCAACTGTACCGATTTTAAATAGATCTGCATATTGTGGTTCTTCAACGTTAGAATCTATTTGTGAAACTACACCTATAATTTTATTCCCTTTGTAAGCGTCCTGAATGAGCTTAATACTTTTGTCTCTACCTAGCGTAATAGGAATAACNACTCCAGGGAATAATACGTTATTTCTTAAAGGTAAAATAGGCAACTTGTCAGGAACTTCTTCAAGATTCATCCTATCTTCATCCTCAGGTGATATTAGAGGAATAAATTCAGTATCTGTTTCTATCACATCAGTTAATCCCATCCAATCACGTTCTGCAAAAAAGTCACTCATATTTAGTTTTTATGTAATTTGATGACAATATGTCCTAAACCAATACTCATGAAAGAAGAACTTAAATTTTNATTCCCTTGTAAACTGGTCCAATATTGCAATCNNNTAATANNAAATCAATTGATATGCCAAACTNATCAGGAACCTATTATGTCGTGAATTTTCTTATATATTTCAATTGTTTTCTTATCTAACACCACATTTCTTCTACCCATGACCGTTTTGGCTACTTCTATGGCTTTTTTGAATTCATTTTTCACAAATCCTGACTTACCACCCCATGAGAAAGAAGGTATAAATTTAGGAGGAAAACCTGCATCATAAATATTAGCAAAAACTCCCACTACAGAACCTGTATTAAACATAGTATTTATTCCGGATTTAGAATGATCGCCCATTATTAAGCCACAGTATTGAGTACCAGTAGATTTATAACTGTTAGAAAAATAATCCCAGGATTTAACTACTCCATAATTATTTTTCAAATTGGATGAATTGGTATCAGCTCCAAGATTGCACCACTCACCAATTACGCTATTACCCAAAAATCCATCATGAGCTTTATTCGCATATCCTTGAAAAACTACATTATTCACTTCACCACCTACTTTACAATAAGGCCCTAATGTAGTGGCTCCGTATACTTTTGTACCAAGTTTTAACACTGAACCTTCGTGCATCACAAAAGGTCCCCTAACCATAGAACCCTCCATAATTTCAGCTCCATTTGCTATGTAAATAGGACCGTCTTCGCTATTTAAAAAGGACCCCTGAACCTTGGCTCCATCTTCAATATACACTTGATCTCCAATTATAGTATTATGTAAACTAAAGGTTGTTCTCTTTAAGTCGTCATTAGCTAATCTTTTCAGGTCATTATTTATTTCTTTATCATTTAGAGAGAAAATATCCATTGGTCTATCTAATAAGTCATACTCACCAAGATAGGTTACTTTATTGTAGTCATTTAATGACTTTTCCAAATTGTTGCTTTCATCTGGAAGCGGTTTAATAGCAAGGACTTTATCATCATGTACCATGATTGTCTTATCATCCAAATCTAAAATGGCCTCCACTAACTCTTCGTTTGGCAGTAATGCTGCACAAATACCACAGGGAGTTTCCAATNTTATAGAATTAAATTTCAAGCCTAAATAATCCTTGGTTCTAATACCAACTTCTTCATTTAAGAATGATTCCCATTTTTCTTTTATAGTGTAAAACCCAACTCTCAATGAAGAAACTGGCTTNGTAAATGTTAGCGGCTTAAGCTTTTGGTGAAATTGACCATCAAATAGCGTGTAATTCATATTTTAAAAATTTGGACAAAAAAAAACCTCCAATNAGGAGGTTAATTTAATAATTCTGTATAAAAAAGACTTACTTTTTTTGTTTAGCGTATCTGTTTCTAAATTTATCAACTCTACCTGCTGTATCAACAAANTGCATTTTCCCAGTGAAAAATGGATGAGATTTATGTGAAATTTCTAATTTAATTAGTGGATATTCATTACCGTCTTCCCACTTTACCTTATCCTTGGAGGGTGCGCAAGATCTGCTAAGAAATGAATAATCATTAGACATGTCTTTAAAAACTACTAATCTATAATCTTCTGGGTGTATTCCTTTTTTCATTTTTCCTNATTGAGCGTGCAAATTTAATGTTTAAATTAAATTATCAAAAATTATATTGGCTAAAATAATTTTATGTTTTTTCAGTTATATATATTGCGGAAATATTGAGAACCAAACTTTACATATACTTTTTAGCACTTACTGTTATTTTCACCCTTCAACAATGTCGTAAAAACCAACATTTAACAGGCTCACAGTATCAAATTGAAACTTCTTCAGACACTATTCTATTTGATACCATTTTCACCACCATTGGTTCCACCACAAAACAATTTAAATGTTATAATAACTANAATGGTATACTTACTATTTCATCCATTCATTTAGAACAAGAAACCAATTCTCCNTTTAGAATAAATGTGGATGGAGTTTCAGGAGTCCATTTTGAAAATATTGAATTACTTCCTGGAGACAGCGCATACATATTTGTGGAAGTAACCATTGATCCCAATGGACAAAATTTACCTCTAATTGTGGAGGATAGAATCCTATTCAATACCAATGGTAATGAATATCAAGTGATCTTAAATGCTTGGGGGCAGGATGCTTATTTCCATGTGAATGAATTGGTTGAAGGACAATGGCTTAATGACAAACCACATGTAATATATGGTATTGCAGCTGTAGGGTATCCAAATTTAGACTCTGGAAAAACTCTTNTTATTCAAGAAGGTACACAAATTCATGGTCATGCCAATGCNGCTTTATTNGTNTACAAGAGTGCTCTTGAAGTAAATGGCACACTAAATAATCCTGTCCTATTTCAACAGGATAGAATGGAAGATTACTTACTTTATCCTGCTGATTCAGTGTCTGGTCAGTGGAGAGGGATTTATTTTCTTCAACCTCTTCAATCACACATTACACACAGTGAAATTAAAAATGCAGTAATAGGTATTCAAGTGGACACNCTGAGCAATAATCAATCNGTATNTTTGAATAAAGTAAAAGTTAATAACTCATTGTATGCTAANATTTTAACTCAATGTGGAAACGTGAATGCAGTTAACTGTCTCTTCGGAAATTCAAATAACTATTCTGCCTATGTAAGCATTGGTGGTAACGTACAATTTGAACATTGCACTTTTGCNAATTATTGGAGCGGTTTTAGAAATACACCTTCCTTAGTTTTTAAGAATTATTACAAGAGCACCAATGATGATATCATATTTAGACCTTTTAGTTCTGCTATATTTTCAAATTGCGTAGTGGATGGAAATGGAAGCAACGAAATCATNTGTGACACCTTAGANAGANTTGATACTGGAATAGATCCAAACTTTATCTTCGATTNTTGTTCGATAAAAACGGAAGATACCTTNTCTAATTCCNCATTTTTTACTAATTGTTTTCAAAANCTTAANACCTATTTTGTAAATCCTCAAGAATGGAACTTTGAACTAACTGATTCTTCTAATCTTATTGATTTAGGAAATGTGAATTCTACCGTAACTGAAGACATTTTGGAAAGGTCTAGGAATATTCCCAATGATNTTGGGTGTTATGAATACTTTTAGCCTAATCTTATTTTTTAATCATAAGCTNNTTTTGCTTCTAAAACACAATAAGTATTTTGTTTACGTTGTAAGTTAATAATCGTATCNAATAAATCATCTTCCGTTTCCCAAGGAAAATGTTCAAAAATATCACTCCTATAAATTGTCAGTCCAAATAGTAAAATGCCACTATTCTTGGCTGGTAGAATCACGGCTTGGTGATGATCTAGCTGACTAAAAACCAGCTCTATGTCCGAGTTAGTTAACTCAAATGAATCAGCCCCCATAAACACTACTTTTTTTGCCCATTGTCCAAAAGATTCCTTAACTGCATCTTTAAGTTGNTGCTTTGGATTGGATGAAGTATGNATTTTTTTAGAAAAAATTTGATCATGAAAAACACCATCATTTTCTATAAATTCATCATAATATAAATTTCTTTGCGCTTTTATACTTGACGTTATAGANGATGTATATTCAAGAAGCTCAAANAAACGGGCCCAATTATCTAATNTCTTTGAATCCTGTAATTTTTTAAAAATGGGATTTTTTAAAAAGATAATTAAATGATNTTGCATCACATATTTCTTCTGTATTGTCCTCCGACCTCAAATAAAGCAGTGGTTATTTGACCTAATGAACAATGCTTACAAGCTTCCATAAGAACTTCAAAAATATTTTCTTGATTTATGGCCGCATTTTGAATTTGCTGTAGCGATTGAGAAGATAGTTTTGACTTATTCCGGTGTAAATTATCTAACATACTAATTTGATACTTTTTCTCATCTTCGGTGGCTCTTATTACTTCATCAGGAACTATAGTTGGAGAACCCTTAGAATTTAAAAATGTATTTACACCAATTATGGGGTAATCGCCCGTATGTTTTAGTGTTTCATAATGTAGCGATTCTTCTTGAATTTTGCTTCTTTGATACATGGTTTCCATGGCGCCAAGCACACCTCCTCTTTCGTTAATTCTGTCAAATTCCAATAATACTGCTTCCTCCACTAAGTTTGTTAACTCTTCGACAATNTANGAACCTTGCATGGGATTTTCATTTTTAGCCAGTCCAAGTTCTTTATTAATGATCAACTGAATAGCCATTGCCCTTCGGACTGAGCCTTCAGTTGGAGTAGTTATAGCCTCATCATAAGCATTAGTATGTAATGAATTACAATTATCATAAATGGCATAGAGTGCCTGCAGTGTNGTTCTAATNTCATTAAAATCNATTTCTTGGGCATGTAATGAACGTCCTGANGTCTGAATATGGTATTTGAGCTTTTGTGCTCTNTCACCNGCCCCATACTTCACTTTCATAGCCTTTGCCCAAATTCTTCTTGCCACTCTACCAATAACTGCATATTCAGGGTCAATTCCATTAGAAAAGAAAAAGGAAAGATTAGGACCAAAATCATCTATGGACATTCCTCTACTTAAATAATATTCAACGTANGTAAATCCATTAGCTAATGTAAATGCTAATTGAGTAATAGGATTAGCACCTGCTTCTGCAATATGATAACCTGAAATAGAGACTGAATAAAAATTCCTTACTTTATTATGTATAAAGTATTCTTGTACATCCCCCATTAATCGCAAAGCGAACTCGGTAGAAAAAATACATGTATTCTGTGCTTGATCTTCTTTTAGTATATCGGCTTGCACTGTCCCTCTTACTTGAGATAAAGTATCAGATTTAATTTTATTATACACTGAAGCTGGTAGAACTTGATCCCCTGTAACTCCTAAAAGCATAAGCCCTAGACCATCATTTCCCTCGGGCAAGTCACCTTGATAAGTTGGCCTTGTTTTATTATTATAAATTTCATCGATTTTTTGGTGTATCTCAGATTCTAATCCATTTTCCTTAATGTATTTTTCACAATTCTGATCTATTGCCGCGTTCATAAAGTAACCTAACAACATAGGTGCAGGTCCATTTATAGTCATACTAACTGATGTGGTTGGCGAACTCAGATCAAAACCTGAATACAATTTTTTAGCATCATCTAGACAGCAAATCGATACTCCAGAATTGCCAATCTTACCATATATATCGGGTCTCAAATCAGGGTCATTTCCATAAAGTGTAACCGAATCAAAAGCAGTGGACAGTCTTTTGGCTGGCATACCTAAACTGACATAATGAAAACGTTTATTTGTTCTTTCTGGACCACCTTCTCCAGCAAACATTCTAGTTGGGTCTTCACCTTCTCTTTTAAAAGGAAATAATCCTGCAGTAAAAGGAAACTCTCCAGGGACATTTTCCTGATTTGTCCATCTAATAATATCTCCCCAACTTGATAATTTAGGTAGTGCTACCTTAGGTATTTTTGAAAATGATAGCGATTCAGATTTTGTTGAAACTCTTAACTCTTTTCCTCTGACTTTGAATATGAACTGATCCTTTTGATAAGACTGATACTTCGATTCCCAATCTTGAATGGTTTTCCAATTTCGAGCATCGAAATCCAATTGAATTTGCTTTATTTTTTCGCTTAAAACATGGATTACATCTTTATTCTCCCTTTCATCTAACTCGTCAATACTTTTATGAAGTACATACAATTTTTCAGCTAACTTAATTTGTCTTTCAAGTTGTTCATCATATGCCCGGTTATTTTCTGCAATTTCGGATAAGTATCTGATCCTTTTAGGTGGGATTACATATACTTTCTCAGACATTTCCTTTGTAATTTCATACGTAGACGATAAATCTGTTTTAGTTTTTTGATCTACCAAATCCATAAGATGTTTGTATAAGTTATTCATCCCAGGATCATTAAACTGAGAAGCTATAGTTCCATAAACTGGAATATCATCATCATTAATGTCCCATAAATTGTGATTCCGCTTGTATTGCTTTTTCACATCTCTAATCGCATCTAATGCTCCTCTTTTATCAAACTTATTTAAGGCTACTACGTCAGCAAAATCAAGCATATCAATTTTTTCTAACTGGGTAGCAGCACCAAATTCTGGGGTCATCACATATAATGAGACATCACTGTGGTCCAATATTTCAGTATCAGATTGACCTATACCAGAAGTTTCCAGTATAATAAGATCAAAATCTGCACATTTTAGTACATCGAGTGCTTGAGAAACATGTTTTGAAAGGGCTAAATTACTCTGTCTGGTAGCAAGCGATCGCATGTATACTCTCTTGTTATTGATCGCATTCATTCGAATTCTATCACCAAGCAGGGCACCTCCTGTTTTACGTTTTGACGGATCTACAGAAACGATGGCTAATTTCTTGTCCTTGAAATCAAGTAAAAATCGTCTAACCAATTCATCTACTAAGGATGATTTACCAGCCCCACCTGTTCCGGTAATACCTAAAATAGGAATATCTTTTTTATCGGCTTTATTTTTCAGTTCATCTAAGTCCTTTTCAAATTGATCACCGTAATTTTCAGCTGACGAAATGACTTGTCCAAGAGCTAGATAATTTTTGTGATTAAGATCATTAAGCTGGCCATTAAGCTCTGCCCCTGTAGGAAAATCAGCTTTTTTTACCAAATCATTTATCATCCCCTGTAATCCCATGGCTCTACCATCATCAGGGTGATATATCCTTGCAATACCGTACTGATGCAAATCCTCGATCTCCTCAGGAAGAATTGTTCCCCCTCCACCACCAAAAATTTTAATATGTGAAGCATTTTTTTCTTTAAGCAGATCGTACATGTACTTGAAGTATTCATTGTGACCGCCTTGGTATGAAGTCATAGCGATGGCTTGTGCATCCTCTTGTATAGCACAATCTACTACCTCTTCTACACTTCTATCATGACCTAAGTGAATAACCTCACACCCAGTGGACTGAATAATACGTCTCATGATATTTATTGCTGCATCATGTCCGTCAAATAAAGAGGCGGCAGTTACTATCCTAATTTTATGTTTTGGTGAATATGGTTTTTGATCCATCAGTTATAGAATATAAAGTGTATCTCTATTTTGTTTAAAATACATAATTTTGCCCAAAACTAATGATATTTACCAAAGTGTTTTTCATTTTTTCCAAGATACTTTCCTTTGCTGTTGATCCATTTTTTTGGATTATAATATTGCTATTACTAGCTCTATTTGCCAAAAAAAAATATAGAAGGCCTCAATATCTTGTGTCAGCTTTGATCTTAACTTTTGTTTTCTCAAGTTCACCTATTTATAAAATAACTTTTGAGTATTGGAAGATAAAACATGAAATAACTCACCAAAAATTTGATGCAGGTATTCTTCTGGGAGGAATGATTAGTTTAGGTTCATCTGATGAAAATATTCTATTTAATGAGTACAATGACCGCTTACTGAATACTCTTGAACTATTTCATAAAGGCATTATTAAAAAAATTATTATTACTGGAGCCTCTGGTAGTTTAAGTTCAGACTTGAAAGAGGCTGATATTATAAAATCGTTTTTGATACGAATTGGTGTTCCAAGAGAAAAAATTATTGTAGAAAATCAATCTAAAAACACACATGAAAATGCCATATACACAGAATTGACATGCAAG
>NZMV01000047.1 GCA_002694645.1 Crocinitomicaceae bacterium
CTGGCTCATTCATCTTTGAAATATCTACACCAGTGTGTTCCTTAATTGAATCTAACATGGTAATACGCTTAAAAGGGCTTTTAAAACTTACTGTTTTTTCACCGATTTTAACTTCGGTTGTACCAAGCACTTCTAAACATATAGTTTCAAGCATCTTTTCTGTAAAATCCATCATCCATTTGTAGTCTTTATAAGCTACATAAATTTCCATTTGTGTGAATTCAGGATTGTGGGTTCTATCCATGCCTTCGTTTCGAAAATCTTTAGCAAACTCATACACCCCTTCAAATCCGCCAACAATAAGTCTCTTTAAGTAAAGTTCGTTTGCAATTCTCAAATAAAGTGGGATATCTAACGTATTGTGGTGCGTAATAAAAGGTCTTGCCGCTGCCCCACCTGGAATAGGCTGTAAAATGGGTGTTTCTACTTCCAAATACCCATGATTGTTCAAAAAATTACGCATACTAGACATGATTTTCGAACGTTTTACAAAAGTCTCTTTCACATGGTTATTAACCACTAAATCAACATATCTTCTTCTATATCTTAATTCAGGATCGTTAAAAGCGTCATACACGTTACCGTCCTTGTCAGTCTTTGGTAATGGTAATGGTTTTAAAGACTTACTTAAAAGATGAAATTGATGAACATCGATAGTGATTTCACCTACTCGTGTTTTAAAAACTTCGCCTTCGATTCCTATAAAATCTCCTAGATCTAGCCACTTTTTAAACACGTCATTGTAAATGCTTTTATCTTCATCTGGACAAATCGTATCTCTATTAAAGTATACCTGAATTTTGCCTTTAGCATCCTGGATAACTCCGAAACTAGCTTTACCTTGAATTTTTCTTCTTAATAACCTTCCAGCTATAATTACTTTTTCTCCTTCAATAAAATTATCTAATATGTCAGAAGAATAGTGGGACCTACTATACTCACTTGCTGGGTAAGGATCAATGCCGTATTCTCGAAGTTTCTGAAGGCTTTCCCTTCTTATAATTTCTTGTTCTGAAAGCATCCTAGCACTACTGATCTTATCTTACTAAAATGCTACCTGAAGCAATAGTAGATTTAAGAGGGTTTAGACATAATACAGGAACTTTTGCTTTATTGGCAATAATTTCTTGTTGATATGAACTCCCTAAAACGCCCATAAGTGAATTTTTCTGAAGATTCATGATCGCAATCAGATCCGCTTCTACTTTTTTAGATAATTTAAAAACTCCCTCTAGTAGATTATCTCCATCATCTACAATTTGAGTGGTAAACTTGACGTTTTTACCTTTAAGGTATTTAGCAGCCCAAATTCTGTTAGCTTTCAATTTATTGGACAAAAACTCATCCGATTCGTTGGGTGTAATTAAGTGAACTTCGGAATCAAAATAATGTGCAATACTAGCAACCATTTCTAGCTTTTGTTTGGTTTCATTATTTAAATCCAGTGGAACAACAATGCTGTCGTAACCTGTATCATTCATAAGTTGATCTTGAACTACAATAAATGGCACTGAAGAATTCGTAATAACTTTCAAAGCATAACTTCCAGTAATTTTTTGCCATCCACTAGCCCCATGTGTGCCCATGATGATTAAAGAAACGCCCAACTCAGAAGCTGCGTCACCAATATCATCAAATATATTTCCAACTCTAACAATGGAGCGAACATCTAGCTGATCATTAACTGTTTTAGCCCACTTCTCTTCTTCTTTTAGTTTAGTTGTAGCAGCAGGTATATCTGATTTATCTTTAACTACATTTAGTAAAATCACTTCAGCTTGAACAATGACACCGAGTTTTACGGCATGTTGAATAGCAGAATGGGCTTCATTCGTAAAATCGGTAGGTACAAGTAATTTAGTCTTCATGATTACAAAATTTAAAGGCTACAAATTTAGAATTAAAATTTGTATCTGTATCTGATTATTACGCAGTTTTTTCTTGAAGAATTTTTTCAGGTTCTTGAATATTATCTTCACTGGTTGAAATATCCTTTAACACCGCGCCCATTTTACAATTACCTGAGAAAATAGCACCCGGTTCTATGGATAATTTATTGGTTGATATCTCCCCTTGNANTTTAGCAGTACTTTTTAATGATANCAACTCGTCAACTTCAATAACNCCATTCAACTTCCCTTCAATGTCTGCATTTTTACAAAAAATGTTTCCATTNATTTTNCCAGTNGGACCAAGTACCAATCTACCTTTCACATTTATTATNCCTTTTACATAACCATCTATTCTTATGTTAGAATCTGATTTTATGTCACCTTCTATGTGAGTTCCTTCCACAATTCGGTTTAGTCTTTCAGGAGACTGACTCCCATTTGAATAACCTGCCATAGTATGTTTATCTGATTTAAATACCATAATAATTTACAAATATACAAAAAACGTTTTTTATGGTCATTTTACAGGTAAAAGGCTTTAAAAAATTTAAGATATTCGTCTATTTTCTTCTCTAAGTAAAGAGATTTCAAATTATCTGGGGTAAGTAAAAAAAAGTTTTGATCACTGTAATTTTTAATTTTTCCTTTATTTACTCGAAAAGCATCATAGTAGTTCATAGCTTCAATCGAATTTGGAAAAGACTTAACGATTATCATTTGATCAGANGTATTTAAAAACTTATTAGATGTTTTCAGATTAAATGATGAAAAAGATGCCGAATTAAAATCAGCTATTGCAATTTTAGCTTTATTTATATCAAAAGATTCTTTTGGAGCGAACAATATAAAATAATGAATGGTATCTGGTGAGAAGGAAAAATTCCATTTATCTTTTGAACTAGCATTTATTACTTTCAAGTTTTTTAAAATTTCGTAAGCTTGGTCTCCTTGACTTGTCCCCATACACCTAGATACGACCTCCTTTAACAGTTCTATTAATCTTGTACGAGAAGAGTCATCAGCATCAGGTATCTTAGCTATACTGTAAGCACTTAAAAGACTGTATGAGCAGTATAGAGGATTCAGCGTATCTTTCATAGCAGATTGAGCGGAATCAAATGCTAACTCATAATTTCCGTTCATATAAAAACGATATGCTTTAGCATAACGACTGTTTTCCTTTAGATATTGACTTTTATCCGTGTTAAGATCATTACTCAACAATTTAGCATACTTACTGTTGGGGTATTTTTTTAATAATAAAGATTTCATTTCAGTTTTAGAAGTATTATTTTTTAGCTCTTCGTGTATAAGATAAAGTTCATAAATNGAAGCAATAGCAGATTCATGNGGNTGATGGTTTGCCACAATTATATTAAAGTAATAAGTCGCCTTCAATAAATTTTCAGTCTCATAATGGTGTGTTAGCCCCAAACTAAACATAGATTCCAATGATTCCTCTCTTAGTTTATTTATCTTATTGGTGTCGTCACAAGGTAGTCCATCTAATAATTCTTCATAAATTCCATTTGACTCTTCTACACCTACATCTTGAAATTCATCATCACTCAGACTTGTTTTTTTATTGGCTCTCCTCCAATTATCTTCTAATTTTCTCGTTCCCCATTTTGATGTAAAATTTGANTTTCCTCGCTCAAGCATATTTNGATCCCAAAAGAACATTAGTTGAGTTATCGGNAGATTACTCGAAGGCATTTGAAGTCCATTATTACTTGCCATTAATTTTTTGGATTCTGCNAANTCCTTTTCTCTTTCTAAGATATCAACCACATCANATAACTTTTTTGACCTTTCCTCTGGGCTTAATGCACAAATATTNAGAATGCTATCATTATCCGTNATTGTTTTAGAATTTTGATAAATAAGTTCAAGTGTCTTATANCTCTTTAATGTTTTTGACTTGGCTACACTATCATTACCCCACACTTGTTGTATGGTATCATAATATTGATAAGCTAACAAATATTCATCTTTCATATAATTCCAATCCCCTAATTTTTGTAATGATTTTGCTTTCTGTTTTTTATTCTTTACACTGACNCTAACCGATGTCATCAAATACTCGATAGCCAAATCCTCTAGACCATCTGAAAANGCAATTTCAGCTAAAGCAAAGTAGATTTGATCAAAATATTCAATATTCTTATCGTCTTTTAACATTTTTAATAACTGNGCCTTGATTGCTTTTGAATCACCTCCGCTAAATGAAAGTGCTCTATTGATTTTTGCTTGAAAAGCCATATCATAATCTGGGTTTCTGTTCACTACCCATTCATAGTATCTGGAAGCTTTTAAATTCCCCTCTTCAGCGTAAAGTTGAGCCAGTATAAAAATGAGTCTAGTTTTGAATTCCTTTTTATGTTTACCATTTAAAGCATTTTCTAAAAANGTNATTGCTTTTTGATCTTCACCTGATTTTAAATATAAATCTGCGAGAGTTGGATAAATTTGGTTGANCAGCTTGGTTGGAACTTTGAAATCTTGATTTTCTAAAAACTTAATTCTTTCCTCGTANTTTGTNTTAATTCTCCATTTATNACGGAGCGTTNTTTTCTTTTTAGATGTCATAATATAGGGCTTGACCCTAGTAGAAATTTCATCTAAAAATGGTTGTTCTTCAATCTCTTTNTGCTGTTCTTGATGTTTCGTAATTAAACGNAGCAAAATTTCTTCTGCATCTTCAAATGCCTGCATCTCGATGTAGGTTTTTGCTTGCCAATAAAGGCTTTGATAATAGCTGTTTTCAAGTTCGTAGTGAGACTCTACGTATTGAAAAATCTTGAGCGCTTTGCCATATTCTTGTTTGTAAAATTTGGTTTGAGCTATTGACATCCAATTATCATCAATCCAACTACACCATTCCTTATTTCTTGATCTCCCTTTTTTGGAATGAGGCATTCGATGTTTGAAAATAACCAATTCGCACTTTGCAGCTGCTGTATCCATAGGAGAATACCAGTTTTTTGACTCATCTTTATCTGGAAGTGGGTATATTGGGAGAAGTTCTGTATAATCTTCTGTTCTTTTGATATCAAATGTATTATACGTTGATTTAATTATCTCATTAGCATTAAAAAATCCATTATATTTTGCATGAAGATTATGAAATGTTCGGTGAACGACTGTATTCTTCTCAGTGGTACATGAAAAAAGCAAAATGGACGCTAATAGAAAAAATAAATTTTTCATGTTTGAATTATGCAATATTAACCACAAAGATTACAACTTATTGTGTAATCAATTGATTAAACCCGAATCTATTTAGAGAAATAATTGTTTATTTTTTTGATATTTGTCTTAAAAGCGAATTGTGGCTAAAAAAAACAAAAAAGCATCTAAATTTCGTGACTGGTTCAACAGAGCTCAGGAAAAAAAAAGAATCATTATTTTAGATGTAGACAATTATGAAGAAAAGAGGTCCTACACAACTTCTAAATTTAACGTGTTTATAATACTCTCGTTCTTTACTATTCTTTTGGGGTTTTTGACCTTTGCGCTCATTTCTTATAGTTCGCTGAAAAATTTAATCCCTGGTTACCCTAACCCCACTCAACAGCAAGAAATCAAAAATAAAAGTATAATTATTGATCAAAAGTTAACTGAGCTATTAAGTAAAACAGAAAAAGAAAAATCGTACATAAATAATGTAATGCAAATTCTAAACGGTAGTATTCCAATTAATGAAAAAGATACTAGCTGGAAAAAAATTAAACCTAATGCTAATTCAAATACCAATGAAATTTCTTCTTCAGAAAAATCAATGCGTGAGAAAGTTCAAAACAGAGAGAAATTTGATATTGATGTCATTCCGGGAGGTGCATTAAAAAGTGAAGTGCTTCCAGAGTTACTGTTATTCCCGCCCATTAAAGGAGAAATTACTAATAAAATGAATATTTCTAGTGGTCATTTTGGCGTAGACATAATTGCTCCTAAAAATGAAGCTGTTTCTTCTATTTTAAATGGTACAATTATTTACCACAACTGGTCGCCTACCGATGGTCATGTTGTCCACATACAGCACAAAAAAAATCTAATCTCGATCTATAAACATAACTCAGAGATACTAAAAGAGATAGGTGATTTTGTAGAGTCTGGAGAACCTATTGCTATTGTTGGTAACAGTGGAGAACACTCAACTGGGCCACATTTGCATTTTGAATTGTGGCATAACGGATATCCTCTAGATCCAGAAATTTTCATCAATTTTAATTAAAGTTTTTTTCTTCAAGACATTATACCTAAATTTGCCAACTATTTTGAAAAAATGGATTTGGAAGAATTTAATATTTCCTTTTCAAGTTTAAAAGCTGGATCAAATTCATTTAGTTTTGAAATAGACAAAATGTTCTTTGAATTTTTTAACCCTGCATTTCAGTTCGATGGAACAATTTCCATTGATTCTGACATTAGAAAGGAAACACATTTACTTGATATCAGAATGAAATTATCTGGTGAATCCAGTGTTAGTTGTGATCGCTGTTTGGATAAAATGATTTTACATTTTAATCAATCCTATCAAAACTACATTAAGTTTGACCACGTTGAGGAAGAAGTAATAAAAGACGATGTGATTTTTATACCTTATGAAAGCTATGAATACAACATTGCATTTATTATTTATGAAAATTTCATGTTAAGCTACCCTAAAAGAAATATTCATAAAGACAATCACTGTAATCCTGAACAAGTAAAAATAATAGAGGCCTATTCAAATCCTGATCATAGTCATAAGTTTGACTACGACCCCAGATGGGATGCACTAAAAAAATTAAAAGAAAACTAAACTGAAGAAAAACAAATATTAATAAATAGTTATGGCACATCCTAAACGCAAACAGTCAAAAACTAGAAGAGATAAAAGAAGAACTCACTACAAAGCTTCTACTCAGCAACTTGCAACATGCCCAACTACAGGTGAAACACATCTATACCACAGAGCTCATTGGTCTGAGGGAAAGCTTTACTACAAAGGAAAAGTAGTAATGGAAAAAGAAACGACTGTTTAAAACTACAGGTTAATTTCCAGTGAAAATTGGTCTTGATATAATGGGGGGTGATTATGCCCCGCATTCCACCTTACATGGCGCTTTATTAGCATCAAAACAACTTAGTACTGATGAAAAGATTGTATTAATTGGCGACTCCAACGTGGCTAAAGAGATACTTCAACAGAATAATGCTGAATTATCTTTATTTGAATTTATACATGCTGATGATCAAATAGCCATGAATGAACACGCTACTAAGGCCATTAGAAAAAAACCAAACAACAGTATAAGTGTTGGCTTTGAAGCCTTAAAAAATGGAGAAATTGATGTTTTTTCAAGTGCAGGAAATTCTGGGGCAATGTTGGTGGGAAGCATGTTTTCTGTAGGCCCAATTAAAGGAGTTATTAGACCTTGTATTACATCTGTTTTGCCAAAGGAAAATGGCTCTGTTGGCCTAATTTTAGATGTAGGTGTAAATGCAGATTGCAAACCGGATGTATTATTTCAGTTCGCTATTTTAGGCAGTTTATTTGCAGAAAATGTGTATGGATTAAAAAATCCTAAAGTTGGACTTCTTAATATTGGAGAAGAAAAAGGAAAAGGTAATTTACTTACTCAAGCAGCCTTTCAATTGTTAGAAGATAACGATGATATTAATTTTATTGGTAATGTAGAAGGTAGAGATCTGTTCAATGAAAAAGCTGATGTGATCGTTTGTGATGGATTCACTGGTAATGTAGTTCTTAAACAGGCAGAGTCCTTTTTTACTATTCTAGCAAAACGTAATTTACTAGATAATTACTTTAAGAGATTTAATTATGAAAATTATGGCGGGACACCCGTCCTTGGTGTTAGTGGAAACGTTCTTATCGGTCATGGAATAAGCAATGATAAAGCCATTAAAAATATGATTTTATTAGGAAAAGATTTAATTCATTCGAACCTCACCAAAAAAATAAAAACCGCATTTAAATGAATAAGATAAACGCTGTAATCACCGCTGTTCATGGTGAAGTTCCCGAAAAAGTACTCTCCAATTTTGACCTTGAGAAAATGGTTGACACAAACGATGAATGGATTATTTCTCGTACAGGCATCAAAGAAAGAAGAATTGTCAACGAAGGGGAAACATTGTCAGACCTTGGAGCAAAAGTGGTTAAAACCATTTGCGAAAAAAAGGGTATTTCTCCGCTAGAAATTGACATGGTAATTGTAGGAACTGTTACTTCTGATCATCGATTCCCAAGTACATCCAATCTCATATGTCACAAGAGTGGTGCAACAAATGCGTGGGGATACGATTTAAGTGCTGCATGTTCTGGTTTTTTATACGCATTAGTTACAGGGCAACAATTTGTTGAATCAGGACGATATAAAAAAGTAATTGTAATTGGTGGGGACATCATGTCATCTATCATTAATTATGAAGACAGGAATACTTGTATCATTTTTGGAGATGGATGTGGTGGTGTCTTATTAGAACCAAGTCAAGAAGATTTAGGAATAATTGATTCTGTATTAAAAGCCGATGGTTCAGGTAAAGAATATCTAAATCAAAAATTAGGCGGGTCTGCATACCCCATTACAAAAGACAATGTAGGTCATCCAGACATGTATGTTTATCAAGAAGGTAGGTCTGTTTTTAAATTTGCAGTAACAAGTATGGCTGATGTATCTGCAGAAATTATGGAGAGAAATAACCTAGAGGGAGAAGATGTAGATTGGCTCGTTCCT